>JANXUW010000659.1 GCA_025351985.1 Pseudolysobacter sp. | reverse complement strand
CCGAGACGCTTGCCGAGAAACTCGGTCTGGATGCGTGCGATAGCGCGAATCTGCGCCTTTTCCAACGGACGAAACACCACGATTTCATCGAGCCGATTGATGAACTCCGGCCGGAAATGCGCTTGCACCACACCCATCACCGCGGCCTTGATCTGGGTGTAATCTTCTTCGCTGCCGCTGCTCAATTCCTGTATGTATTGCGAGCCGAGATTCGAGGTCATCACGATCACCGTATTGCGGAAATCCACGGTACGACCCTGGCCGTCGGTGAGACGACCATCGTCGAGCACCTGCAGCAGGATATTGAATACGTCGTGATGCGCTTTCTCGACTTCATCGAGCAGGATCACGCTGTACGGCCGACGCCGCACCGCCTCGGTCAGATAACCGCCCTCCTCGTAACCGACATACCCCGGCGGCGCACCGATCAGTCGACTCACGGAATGTTTCTCCATGAACTCGCTCATGTCGATGCGCACCATTGCATCGCCGCTGTCGAACAGGAATTCGGCGAGCGCCTTGCACAACTCAGTCTTGCCGACGCCGGTCGGGCCGAGGAACAGGAACGAACCGTTCGGCCGATTCGGATCGGACAAACCTGCGCGCGCGCGACGGATCGCGTCCGACACGGCTTTCACGGCTTCGTCCTGGCCGATCACACGCTGATGCAGTTCGCTTTCCATGCGCAGCAATTTGTCGCGCTCGCCTTCGAGCATGCGCGACACCGGAATGCCGGTCCAGCGCGACACCACTTCGGCGATTTCCTCGGCAGTGACGTTCTGCTGCAGCAACTTGAATCCTTTCATCTCGACTGCCTGCGCGGCTTCGAGTTGTTTTTCGAGTTGCGGAATTTTTCCGTACTGAATTTCGCTCATACGCGCGAGATCCTGCGTGCGCATCGCGGCTTCCATTTCCTGCCGCGCCTTTTCCAATGCTTCCTTGATCTTGGCGGTGCCCTGCACGACCGCCTTCTCGCCTTTCCAGATTTCCTCGAGATCGGAAAACTGCCGATCAAGCTTGCCGATTTCGCTTTCGAGATCGGCCAGGCGCTGTTTCGATTCGTTGTCTTTTTCTTTCTTCAACGCCTCGCGCTGGATCTTGAGCTGGATCAGGCGCCGCTCCATGCGATCGAGCTCCTCGGGCTTGGAATCGATCTCCATACGAATGCGCGATGCGGCTTCATCCATCAGGTCGATCGCCTTGTCCGGCAGTTGCCGATCGGCGATGTAACGATGCGACAGCGTGGCCGCAGCAACAATCGCCGGATCGGTAATTTCCACACCGTGATGCACGGCGTAACGCTCTTTCAGCCCGCGCAAAATAGCGATCGTGTCTTCCACGCTCGGCTCGCCGACAAACACTTTCTGGAAGCGCCGTTCGAGCGCCGCATCCTTCTCCACGTATTTGCGATATTCGTCGAGCGTGGTCGCGCCGATGCAATGCAACTCGCCGCGCGCGAGCGCGGGCTTGAGCATGTTGCCCGCGTCCATCGAACCTTCGGCCTTGCCCGCGCCGACCATCGTGTGCAGCTCATCGATGAACAGAATGACGTTGCCTTCCTGCTTTGACAAATCGCTGAGTACGGCCTTGAGCCGCTCCTCGAATTCGCCGCGAAATTTCGCACCGGCGATCAGCGCGCCCATGTCCAGCGCGAGCACACGCCGATTGCGCAGGCCTTCCGGTACTTCGTGATTGACGATGCGCTGCGCGAGGCCTTCGACGATCGCCGTCTTGCCGACGCCGGGTTCGCCGATCAGCACCGGATTGTTCTTGGTGCGACGCTGCAGCACCTGGATCGTGCGGCGAATTTCTTCATCGCGCCCGATCACCGGATCGAGCTTGCCAGACTCGGCTTGCGCGGTCAGGTCGATGCAATATTTCTGCAGCGCCTGGCGATTTTCCTCGGCGTTCGCATCCTGCACGGCATCGCCGCCGCGCAGATGTTCGACGGCCTGCTCCAGCGAGGATTTTTGTGCGCCGGCCGATTTGAGCGCCTGACCGAGTTCGCCCTTGTCGTCGAGCGCGGCGAGTACGAACAACTCGCTCGCGATGAATGCATCGTTGCGCTGCTGCGCGAGTTTGTCGGTGAGATTGAGCAGGCGATTCAGGTCGTTCGAGACATTCAGGTTGCCTTCCTGCCCGCGCACTTTCGGCAGGCGCTCCAGCGCTTCGCTCAAGCGCGTTCGCAGCGCCGGCACATTCACGCCGGCCTGCGCGAGCAACGGCTGCGTCGATCCGCCCTGCTGATCGAGCAGCGCGCTCATCACGTGTACGGGTTCGATCATATTGTGATCGCGTCCGACCGCCAGGCTCTGGGCATCGGCCAAAGCCTGCTGCAAACGCGAGGTGAGTTTATCCATGCGCATGGGGTTTCTCTCGAAATGGGTCAACGCAGTACCGAGCTGCGGGATGCCTGATTTATGCGGTCGCCGCGAGTCATTTCAAGAGCAGGCACTGGTCTGCAACGCTCAATAGCAGGCGCACGTCCTATGCATGCTGCATTTTGCGTATATTGCGCACGGGTCAATTTGCATTGACCAAACTCTCATTCGATCCAGATCATTCATTACGGAGCAACTTCATGAAATTTCGTGCATGGCTCGGCGCTATGGCTGCCTTACTCGCGCCGCTGGCGGCGTTCGCCTTTGTCCCGGAAAGCGGGTTCTATCAGCAATACACGCCCGACAACGGTGGCAAAGGTGGCGGCACTGGTATCGGGATCGAAATTCAGAACGAATTCTTGTTCGCCGCAGGCTACGTTTTCTCGCCAACCGGGACGCCAACTTTTGTCACCATGCAAGGCTTTTTGGTGTTGCAGGCAGACGGCTCTTGGTTGCTGGCTACCTCTCCGAGCAATGCGAGCAATGGCTTGGTAGCTTATAGCGGTGGCCAATGCATCGGCACCACCGCGAGTTGTCCGTACAAAAAACCGACACCAACGAAAATCGGCGATTTCGCCATTCAGTTTTACGGCGAGAATTCCGCCACACTGACCTGGGGCGCTACCGGCAATGCCGCGAGCACGACGCTGCGGCGTTTCTCTTTCTACACCGGAGCGGAATCGGGTCGCGAATATATTTCGCTGAGCGGGCAATGGGATCTGCTGATCGCGCGCGGTGTTTCGGCTGATGGAATCGACTACGAGGGCGACCGCCTAATTTTCAATTCCTACACCAATCCGGACTCATCGGGAAACTCGACGGTCAACGGCTGCGTCGCCAATAATGACGGCTCGGCAACCTGCGGTACGCATACAGTGGTCGCGCATGTTACGCCGTGTGTCGGCGCAACCTGTTTGGGTAAATCTCATTACGACGTGACTGTTTTGAATAGCACGAGTCAGATCGTGCGCGTGCACAGTTTCGATTCAAATGTCGGCGCCGGTGCGTTTACCAGAAGCTTTTATGGCACGACGCATTTTTGCCCCGCAGGTGCCAGCACGATCGCCCTGTGTGTGGATAGCATGGCGCACTTCAATGCCTATCGCTCCGGCGATGCACAGTTCGCAAACTATGGCATTGGCATGAGCCAGCCATAGGGAAATCTGCTACCGCGGTTTTCGTGTCGCCGATGTTCTGGTATCGGCGACATATTCGCGCAATGAGCGTCTTGCCGTTGAGGTCACCCGCGGAAAAGCCGGTGGTCTTGCGCGGCGTGAGAACGGTTTCGCAACGGATGACCTCGACCTGTTCCGATTGTTTGAAACACTATGGCTTGATTGCATATTCTGGCGGCCAGTGCATCGGCACGGGTCCAACTGCCCTTACCACAAGCCTACTGCAACCAAGATCGGCAACTTCGGCATTCAGTTTCTCGGCGAAGGGTATGCCGGACTTTCCTGGGGTGCTCCAGGCAATATCGGCGGGGCGACGCTAAGACGTTTCAGTTTCTTCAACGGCGCGAACGAACCATCCTCACTGTTGGGGCAGTGGGATGTACTGATCAGCAGCGCTGCCGGCGCAAATGGATTGGAGTACAGCGGTGACCGAATCGCGCTGGATGCCGATACATCGGGAAACATCATCGGCTGTACTACGAACAATAACGGAACCGCCGTTTGCACCGCGCCAAGAATCGCTGTTAGCGCGTCGACCTGCGGCCAACCCAACTGCACTGTCTACTATCTGCTTTCGGTATACGTCGGGAGCACATCGCACATCGTGCGGGTGTATTCGTTCGCCTCGAATAATTTACCCGGTGCATTCACCCAGAGTTTCCACGGCACCGTGAGTTTCTGCAATAGCGGCGTGGCCTCGCCGTTGTCCTGCGCTGACAGCTCAGCACATTTTGTCGCTTACAAATCGGCCAGCTCGCAATACACACACATCGGAATCGGCATGCACCAGCCGTAGTAAGTATCCTCCCGCGCCCCACCACGGATGTCATGGTTGCGCGCCCTTTTGCGTGTTTAGATACGCCCGTGCAGGCAGCGCGGTGCACTCACAACCCAGGAGATGCTCCATGAAATTTCGCCATTTGATTTGCGCGGCTTTATTTTTCCTTGCCCCGATAGCGAGTTTTGCTTTTACTCCCGAAGCAGGCTTCTATCAGCAGCACACAGTTGATGCCACCGGTGGTGGCACGGGCATCACGATCGAAATCCAGAATGAATACATGTTTGCCGCGGGCTACGTCTATAACCCGGACGGATCACCGACCTTCGTTACCATGCAAGGCCAGTTGCTGCAGCAATCCGATGGTTCCTGGAAGCTCAGCAGCGTTGGTGATCCCAACAATTATCTGGCGACCTACAGCGGTGGCCAGTGCATTGGGAAAACCGCGAATTGCCCCTACAAAAAACCTACAGCGTCGGTGGCCGGCGATTTCACGATCCAGTTCGTAGGGGAAAATCTGGCCGCAGTGACCTGGGGCGGCGGCGGCAATCAGATCACCAGCCTCCTGACTCGCTTCAATTTCAATTCGGGTGGACCCGAGCCGATTTCCCTTGCCGGCGAGTGGGACGTGCTGGTCGATGCATCCACCAGTAACAGATATTTGTACAGCGGTGAAAAAATTCTGATCAACAAAGTTGTATCGCTGCTGGGTAGCGCCACCAATCGTTTGTTGACCGGATGCGTGCCGCTGTTCGAGGGCTCGCCAAGCTGCAGCTCGCTGACCATAGGTGCTACCGGGACACTTTGTACAAGTTGCAGCCCGGTGGTCTACAACTATAGTTTCGCCATCCAGGACACCGATCTCGGCACGTCCAAGAACATCATCCGCGTTTATCATTTTTCCTCGGTCGGCGGAGTCAACAATGCGTTCACACAAACCTTCAAAGGCACAGTCGATTTCTGTCCAGATGGCGTTACCTCGACAACGCTGTGCACGGCTACAGTGGGTACGAAATTCGTCGCTTACCGTTCCGCGAGCGCGCAATATGCGGTGAATGGCAAGGGCATGGACTGATATCTTGATCCGATCCGTGGCGCAGTACTCTGCACCACGGATTTCTTCGGCCTTCGAGTTTCGACGAGAGTAAATCGGACAACAATTCTCGTTTTATTCAAGCCAGATCAAGCTGGCCAAACGCCCGCTGTTCGCGCCATCACGACGGTACGAATAAAATCGCTGCGCATCGCGGAAGCTGCAAAGATCGCCGCCACTGATTTGTGTAATTCCCAGCCGCTGCAGATGCAGACGCGCAAGCGCATACAAATCACACAGCCAATGCCCCGACCGAACCGGCTGAAATGCTGCGGCGGCATCGGCATCTCGATTGACGAAAGAGTCGCGCACCAACGCATCCACTTCGTAAGCCTGCGGCCCGATCGCCGGCCCCAACCATGCGGCGATGTTGGCGGGCGACGCTGTCATCGCAGCCACCGTTTGTTCGATGATACCTGCGCACAACCCGCGCCAACCGGCATGCGCGGCAGCGATTTCGGCGCCATCGTCGCTGGCAAAAAAAATCGGCAGGCAGTCGGCGGTAAGAATCGCCAGAACGGTCCCGCGCGAACGCGTTACCGCCGCATCCGCGCATGGTTCGCCGTTCTCGCCGTGCTGCGCAACGACGGTCGCTACGTCCGTGCCATGCACCTGATGCAACCAGACGGGATTCGTCGGCAGATCCAATGCCTGAGCCAGCGCAGCGCGATTGGCGTTGACCGCATCCATCGCATCACCACACCGCGAACCGAGATTGAAACGATCGAACGGCGCCGCGCTGACGCCCGGCCCGAGCCGCGTACTCACGCAAGCGCGCACCGAAGCTGGCGCCGGCCAGTTCGGCAAAATCCATTGCTGCGGATTCGATGGCCACGCGTGCGGTGTCGTCATTCGCTGTCGCGCCAGCGCGGATCGGCACCTTGCGTATCGGCGCGCAACGCGGCGATAAGTCGTTCCATGTCGGCCGGTCGCGCCGCTTCCACACTCACGAGCTTGCCGGACTTCGGATGCAGGAATTCCAGGCGCTCGGCGTGCAGTGCCTGACGTTTGAAGCCGCGCAATATCTCGATCAGCTCCGGACTCGCGCCACGCGGCAGCTTCAAGCCACCGCTGTACAGCGAATCGCCGACCAAGGCGTGCCGGATGTGTTGCATGTGCACGCGAATCTGATGCGTACGCCCGGTTTCCAGATTCAGCTGCAGCAGCGAGTGGCCGCGGAAACGTTCGCGCACGCGGTAATGCGTCACCGCCTCGCGGCCGCCTTCCTGCACCGATTGCTTGAGCCGATCATGCGGATGACGGCTGATCGGCGCATCGACGGTGCCGCCCGCGATCAGGCTGCCATTGACCACGGCTTCGTACTGGCGATGCATGCTGCGCGTCTGCAACTGATCGACCAGCGAGGTATGCGCACGCAGGCTGCGCGCCACCACCATAAGCCCGGAAGTATCCTTGTCCAG
>JANXUW010000609.1 GCA_025351985.1 Pseudolysobacter sp. | reverse complement strand
ATTTTTCACCGTTGATGGTATCCGCGCCGAGAAACTTGGCGTCGGTCATGTTCTGCTCCGCCTCGGCCATCGCCGCCGGGGTGAACTGGCCGATCATGCGGCTCATGTCCATCGGCAGCTTCTGCCACGAGTCGCCGTGCTTCATCCAGCTGCCTTCGGGAATCACGATGATTTCGTTGCGATCGCTCATCACGTGAAAGTGATCCGGCATGATGATGTCGACCGAACTTTTCGTGGTCTTGCCGTCCATCGTATTGACGCCTGCGGTATGAAATTTGTTGCCGGGTTTGGCCATCTGGTGCATCGCCGCACTGATGTCCGCGCGCGCATCCGCGGCGTGAATATTCTGCACCGCACCCGCGATCAACAACACACTCATCACGCCCAAGATTGGTTTACGCATTTGTTTCCCTCCAGAGATTCGTTGCGAAAAATTTTGCCGCGGTGCGTAAGATAACCCAGCGCAAAATTTTTGGGGCAACTCTCGATGCGGCGATGCGTCAACCGCTGTTTCGCAACCCCGCCGCAAGACCGTTGATGGTCAGGTGAATCGCGGTTTTCGCCGACTCGTCCGCCCGCCCCGCGCGATAACGTTTGAGCAATTCGACTTGCAAGTGATTGAGCGGATCGAGATACGGAAAACGGTTGCGGATCGAGTTGGCCAGGCCGGGTTGATCGGCGAGCAAATCGGTCATCTCGGTGATCGCCATGAGATGCTCGATCGTCAACGCCATCTCGGCCTTAATGCTGCCGAAAATATTCGTGCGCAGATCGGCATCGATGCACAACTCGGCATACCGCGAGGCGACCGCGAGATCGGTCTTGGCCAGCACCATGCGCATGTTGGAAAGAATGGTGCGGAAAAACGGCCAGCGGACATGCATCTCGCGCAGCAACGGCAAACCTTCGGGATTCTCGGCAAGCCACGCCTGCACCGCCGAACCAAAACCGTACCAGCCCGGCAACAGCAAACGACACTGGCCCCACGAGAATCCCCATGGAATCGCGCGCAAATCCTCGATGCGCGGCGAACCGCTGCGCGATGCCGGACGACTGCCGATATTGAGCTCGGCGATCTCCGCAATCGGTGTCGTCGCGCGGAAATATTCGGCAAAATTCGGCGTGTCGTAAACCAGTTTTCGATATGCGGAATATGCGTGTTGCGACAGCGCTTCGACGGCATTGCGATAGTCCGCGGTTTCGACATCGTCGGCCGGCGCGAGACTCGTCAACAACGTCGCCGCCGCGAGACTTTCGAGATTGCGTCGGCCTTGTTCCGGATCGGAGTATTTGCTGCGGATGATCTCGCCCTGCTCGGTCACGCGAATCGCGCCGTTCACGCTGCCCGGCGCCTGCGCGAGGATCGCCTCATAACTCGATCCGCCACCGCGTCCGACCGCGCCACCACGGCCATGAAACAGCCGCATGCGAATGTTCTGCGCATTGCACAACTGCATCAGACGCTGCTGCGCCTGATACAAAACCCAGTTGGCGGTGAGGTAACCGCCGTCCTTGTTGCTGTCGGAATATCCCAGCATGATTTCCTGCGCATCGCCCCGCGAGCGCAGCCAGTCGCGGTACAGCGGATGCGCGAACGCATCGCGCATGATCGTATCGCACGCATGCAGGTCGGAAATCGTCTCGAACAGAGGAATGATGTCGATCGCGAGCTGCGGCCGCGCGCCGGGTTTGAGCAAGCCGACTTCTTTCGCGAGCAGACCGACTTCGAGCAAATCCGACAACGATGCCGCCTTGGAAATCACGTAATGCGGTAATGCTTCCGCGCCGTAACGTGCGTGGATCGACGCGGCCACACGCAGGATTGCCAGCTCGGAAACCGTACGCTCGCTGTATTCGATATGCGGCGACGACAACGGTCGCGCGCTGCGCAATTCCTCGGTCAACAGCGCGGCACGTGCATCTTCATCGAGCGCCAGGTAATCGGCACAAACACCCGCATGCGCTAGCAGTTCCGCAACCACTACTTCGTGCACATCGGCGTTCTGGCGCATGTCGAGTGCGGCGAGATGAAAGCCGAAACAACGTACCGCACGATTCAAGCGGCGCAATCTTCCTTGCGCAAGCGCGCTCGATCCATGTGTGCGCAACGACGCATCGAGAATTTCCAGATCGGCCAGAAATTCGTTCGATGAAATATAGGCCGGGCGCAGCGATACGGGTTCGGGATTGGAGCGCAGGCCGAGCCAGGATTTCGCAGTCGC
This sequence comes from Pseudolysobacter sp., assembly GCA_025351985.1. Classification (GTDB taxonomy): domain Bacteria; phylum Pseudomonadota; class Gammaproteobacteria; order Xanthomonadales; family Rhodanobacteraceae; genus Pseudolysobacter. Next base: position 552 of record JANXUW010000609.1, on the reverse strand, counting down.
CGCGAGCCGCGAATACACGCCGATCAGCGCGCGACGATACGGCTCGTTGGCGCGATACGGCGATTCGTCGTGCGCGTTTTCCGCAAGTTTTTCCAGCGCCGGGCTAACGCTGACGATACGCGCCGATAACGACAGCTCGGCGCCGAGCAAATGCAGCTCGCCGAGGTAATGCGTGATGACCAGCGCGGCCTGCTCGCTGATCGCAGTTTGCAGCATGTCGGCGGTGACGAACGGATTGCCGTCACGATCGCCGCCGATCCACGAACCCATTCGGAAAAACGCCGGCAGTCCCGCGCTATCCGAATCCGAAAATTGCGTCGCGATATTGTCTTCGAGCGAGCAATACATCTGCGGCAATTGTTCGAGGAAAGTGTAGCGGTAATACGCCAGTGCATTCTCGATTTCGTCGCGCACGCGCAGCTTGGCATGACGCAACATCGCGGTCTGCCAGAGCGTGAGCACGCGCTGGAACAGATGTTCGCTGAGCGTGGCCGATTCTTCCGGCGTGAGTGATTCGCGATCGCGCCGATGCAACAGGCTCGCGATCGCGCG
>JANXUW010000751.1 GCA_025351985.1 Pseudolysobacter sp. | reverse complement strand
GCGAGCCTGCCGGCGCGGTGCCAGTCGCCAGTGACCAACCCGGTCAGTGCGCCGCAGTTGAGCATCGCGAAGACTGCGAGCAGTACGAGCTTCGTCGTCGGTGTGCCTGCCAGCTACACGCTGACGGTGACGAATACCGGCAGTGCCACGACCACGGCCAGCGCGAGCATCACCGATGTGATCCCCGGTGGCCTCACGATCGGCACCCTGCCGGGCGGCTGTAGCGCGATCGGTCAGCAGGTGACCTGCACGTTTGCGGCGGGCCTGACCGTGGGCAGCAACATCGCCTTCGTCATCCCGGTGACCCCGACGGTGGCGGCGAACGGCAACACGTTAAGCAACACCGCCAGCGTCAGTGGCGGTGGTGATCCGACCTGTCCGACGACGAGCAACTGCACCAGCACGATCACCACGCCGGTGAGCGCGCCGCAACTGAAGATCGACAAGACGGCGAGCGCGAGCAACTTCGTCGTCGGTGTCCCGGCCAGTTACACCTTGCAGGTAACCAACATCGGCACGGCGGCCACCACGGCCACGAGCACGATCAGCGACAACATCCCAAGCACCCTGACCATCGGCACCTTGCCGGGCGGTTGTACCGCGAGCGGGCAGACCGTGACGTGCACGATTGCCGCACCCTTGGCCACCGGCAGCCCGGTGAGCTTCGTCATTCCGGTCACGCCGCAGGCGGCGGCGAGCGGCACGACCCTGGCCAACACCGCCAGTGTGGTGGGCGGGGGCGACGCGAGTTGCCCGACCAACACGGTGGACTGCCAGAGCACAGTGAACACACCGGTGAACGCCCCGGCGGTGAAGGTGGTCAAGACCGCCAGCACGGCGAACTTCGTCGTCGGGCAACCTGCCAGCTACACCTTGACGGTGACCAACACCGGCAGTGCGGCGACGACGGCGATCACCACGGTGGTGGACATCGTGCCCAGCACGCTGACCCTCGGTACCTTGCCCGGCGGTTGCACCAATAGCGGCCAGACCGTGACGTGCACGATTGCCGCGGGCCTGGCGACCAACGTGCCGGTGACCTTCGTCATCCCGGTCACGGCACTGGCCAGCGCCAACGGCACGAGTGTGAGCAATACCGCCACGGTCAGTGGCGGCGGCGATCCGACCTGCCCGAACGTGAGCAACCCGAACTGCACGAGCACGATCGTGACGCCGGTGAAGTCGCCGCAGTTGCAGATCGTCAAGACCGCAAGTAGCGCCAACTTCGTCGTCGGTGTCCCGGCGAGCTATACCTTGACCGTGACCAACATCGGCACGGCGGCAACGACGGCGGCGAGCACGATCACGGATACGATTCCGGGCAACCTGACGATCGGTACCTTGCCCGGCGGTTGTACAGCGAGCGGCCAGACCGTGACCTGCACGATTGCCACGGGTCTGGCCACCGGTACGCCGGTCGCCTTCGTCATTCCGGTCACGCCGCAGCCCTCGGCCAGCGGCACAACGTTGAGCAACACCGCCAGCGTGATCGGCGGTGGCGATGCCAGTTGCCCGGGCAACACCACCAACTGCCAGAGCACGATCACCACCCCGGTGAAGGCACCGGCGGTACAGATCGTCAAGACGGCGAGCACGACCAACTTCGTCGTCGGCACGCCGGCCAGCTACACCCTGACGATGACCAACATCGGCAGTGCGGCGACGACCGCGATCACCACGATCAGCGACAGCGTGCCCAGTTCCTTGAGCCTGGGTGCGGCACCGAGCGGTTGCAGCATCACCGGCCAGCAGGTGACCTGCACGGTGGCCAGTGGCCTGGCGGTGGGTGCGAGCGTGAGCTTCGTCATCCCGGTCACGCCATTAGCCATCGCCAACGGCACGACGGTGAACAACACCGCCACCGTCAGTGGCGGAGGCGATCCGACCTGCCCGAACGTGAGCAACCCGAACTGCACGAGCACGACCGGCACGCCGGTGAACGCGCCGCAGCTGGTGATCCTGAAGACGGTGAGCAGCAATCCGCTGATCGTCGGCGTACCGGCCACGTATACCTTGATGGTGACCAACAGCGGCTCGGCGGCAACGACAGCCACGAGCACGGTCAGCGACACGATTCCGAGCACGCTCACCATCGGCACGCCGCCCAGCGGCTGTAGCGCGAGCGGGCAGACCGTGACGTGCACGATTGCGGCGCCGTTGGCGACCAACAGCCCGGTCAGCTTCATCATCCCGATCACCCCGCAAGCCGCGGCGAGCGGGACCAGCGTGACCAACACCGGCACGGTGCTGGGCGGCGGCGATCCGAGCTGTCCGGGCGGGGCGAACTGTTCCAGTACCACGATTACCCCGGTGGTAACCAAAGCCGACCTGGTAGTGACGAAGGTAGCGAGTCCGGTGAGCACGTACGTGCCGAACCAGAGCCTGAACTACACGATCACGGTGAGCAACAGCGGTCCGAGCGATGTGACGGGCGTGACGGTGAGCGATACCGTGCCTGCCACGGTCATCGTGAGCAGTTGGGCGTGCAGTGTGTCCAGCGGCAGTGCCGACTGCGACACGACGCAGCCGGGCACCGGCGCCACGGGCACGACCAATACCATCACCCTGCCGAACGTGTTCCTGGCCAGTGGCGCGAGCATCAGCATTGCGGTGACGGGCATGGTGCCGTTGTCCACCACGGGCAGCATCCTCAACAGCGTGACGGCCACGCCACCGGCCGGCACGACGTGCACCACGGTGCCGTGCGCCAAGACCGCAAGCGTGACCAACACGAATGGCGGCACGCAGCAATTGACGATCGTCAAGACCGCCACACCGAGCGCGTTCGCGATCGGGCAGAGCGGCACCTACAGCCTGCAGGTGAGCAACACCGGCACGACCAGCACGGCCGGCACGATCACGGTCAGCGACACCTTGCCGGCCGGCATCACCACCACGGCGACCCCGAGTGGCACGAACTGGAACTGCAGCACGAGCACGCCCACGCAGGTGACCTGCACCACGAGCACGGTGCTGTTGCCCGGCGGTAATGCGCCGGTGATCAACATCCCGATCACGGTCGCCGCCGGTACGGCGTCCTCGATCAGCAACACCGGCACCGTCAGCGGCGGCGGCGATGCCAGCTGCCCGGCAGCGAGCCATTGCGCCAGCACGATCGTGACGGGCGTGAACGCCCCGCAGATCACCCTGAGCAAGAGCGTGCAGAGCAGCCTGATCGTCGGTGTGGCGAACAATTATTTGATCACGGCGACCAACACCGGTCAGGCCACGACCCTGGCCGGCACGATCAGCGACACGATCCCGAACGGCCTGACCATCGGCACCTTGCCGGGCGGTTGCAGCGCCAGCGGGCAGATCGTGACGTGCCTGTTGCCGGCCGGTATTTTGGTCGGTGGCAACGTCGTGTTCACGATCCCGATCACCCCACAAGCCAGCACCGTCGGCACGAGCGTGGCGAACACGGCCGTGGCCAGTGGCGGCGGCGATCCGAGCTGCCCGGCAGCGGCGCATTGCGACGGCACCACGACCAACACCGTGCTGGCGCCACAGCTGAAGATTGTCAAGAGCGCCAGCCCGAGCACGTTCGTGGTCGGCCAACCGGCCACCTACACCTTGACCGTGACCAATACCGGCACGACGGCAACGACGGCGGTGAGCAGCATCAGCGACGTGATCCCCACGGGTCTGACGATCGGCACCTTGCCGGGCAACTGTACGGCGAGCGGTCAGACCGTGACGTGCACGATCGCAACGGGTCTGGCCACCGGCACGCCGGTGAGCTTTGCCATCCCGGTCATTGCGCAGAACAGCCTGAACGGCCTGTCGGTGACCAACACCGGCAGCATCACCGGTGGTGGCGATCCGGGCTGTGCCACGGGCACACCGCTGGCGAGCCTGCCGGCGCGGTGCCAGTCGCCAGTGACCAACCCGGTCAGTGCGCCGCAGTTGAGCATCGCGAAGACTGCGAGCAGTACGAGCTTCGTCGTCGGTGTGCCTGCCAGCTACACGCTGACGGTGACGAATACCGGC
>JANXUW010000702.1 GCA_025351985.1 Pseudolysobacter sp. | reverse complement strand
TGTTGACGCCGGTGATCGAGGTGAAGCGGGATTTTTTCAGTTCCTTGACGAAACCCGGCATATCGCGCGGGTTGGTGATGAGCACATTGAGCCCGCCGAAATTGATGAACACCAGGCAATTACAAGTCAGCGCGAAGATGTGATACAGCGGCAATGCGGTGATCATGATTTCCTCACCGAGCTTCACCACCGCACTGAACCACGCGCCGACCTGCTGCATGTTCGCGATCAGGTTGCGGTGCGTCAGCATTGCGCCCTTGGCGACGCCAGTAGTGCCACCCGTGTACTGCAGGAACGCGACATCGCTCGCCGCAATCTCCACCGCTGACAAGCTCTGGCGCGCGCCAGCCGCTAGCGCCGAGGTGAACGAAATCGCGTGCGGAATATCGAATGCCGGCACCATTTTCTTGATGTGCTTCACCGCAAAATTGGTGATCAGCGATTTCGGAAAATCCAGCATGTCGCCGATGCGCGTGACGATCACATGCTTGCATGAGGTTTCCGGCAACACTTCGGCTACGGTCGCCGCGAAATTTTCTAGCACCAGAATGGCGCTCGCGCCGGCATCGTTGAGCTGGTGCTTGAGTTCGCGCGAGGTGTACAGCGGATTGGTATTCACGATGATCAATCCAGCGCGCAACGCACCGAAAATCGCGATCGGATACTGAAGAAGATTTGGCATCATCAAGGCGATGCGATCGCCTTTTTCGAGCTTCAGCGTGTTGCGCAGGAACGAGGCGAATTGTGTGCTGAGTTGATCGAGCTGGCCGTAGCTGAGCACCTTGCCCATGTTCGAGAACGCGGGGCGGTCGCGATACAGCGCGCAGGATTTTGCGAATACGGCCGGGATCGAACTGAACTCGTCCGCATTGATCTCGGCGGGCACGCCCGGGGCATAACTGGCGAGCCAAGGTTTTTCAGCACTCATCAACGCATCTCCTGGATGGCTTGGAATATCGCGCAAATACGGCTCCAACACCGTATTCCGAACATGCGTTCGATTTGAGCACAGCAGCACAATGCCTACAAGGCGCGCTGCAGCGAAGAATGCCGCGGCAATAACCTGATTTTTGTATGCCGAGCAGATTCGATCTTCGCACGCATAAAAAACGCCCGGTCATGCCGGGCGTTTTGAGTTGGATCAGATCAATACGACGATCGTTACGCAGCCTTACTGCCAGCATCGTTCGGCGATTTCGCAAGCTGGCGCAACACATACGGCAGGATGCCGCCGTGACGGTAGTACACCACTTCTTTCGGCGTCAGCAACAGCACTTGCACGGTAAAACGTTTTTCGCCGGCGCTGCCGGTGGCGACGATTTCCACCTGCTTGGCGGCGCCGTCATGCAGGCCGGCGATTTCGAATACTTCGTCGCCGATCAGGCCAAGGCTCTGCGCATTTTCGCCGGGCAGGAACGACAACGGCAGCACGCCCATACCGACCAGATTGGAGCGATGAATGCGCTCGAAACTTTCCGCGATCACGGCTTTCACGCCTAGCAACATCGTGCCCTTGGCGGCCCAGTCGCGCGACGAGCCGGTGCCGTATTCCTTGCCGGCGATAACGACCAGCGGTACCTTGTCGTGCTGGTAGCGCAGCGCGGCGTCGTAGATCGCGAGCTTGTCGCCGCTCGGGTAGTGAATCGTGTTGCCGCCTTCCTCACCGCCGAGCATGCGGTTCTTGATGCGGATGTTCGCGAACGTACCGCGCACCATCACGTCATCATTTCCGCGGCGCGAGCCGTAGGAATTGAAATCCACCGCTTCCACACCACGCCCGATCAGGTATTTTCCGGCCGGCGAATCCTTCTTGATATTGCCGGCGGGCGAGATGTGATCGGTGGTGATCGAATCGCCGAACAGCGCCAGCACGCGCGCGCCGTTGATTTCCTTCACCGGTGACGGCTCGATCTTCATGCCGTCGAAATAGGGCGGGTTCTGCACATAGGTCGAACCCATCTCCCACTGATAGGTCTGGCCTTTGACCAGCTTGACCTTCTTCCAGTTGGCGTCGCCGGCAAAAACATTGCCGTAACGCGCCTTGAAGCTCGACGCCTTTACGGCCTTGCGGATGGTGGCGGCGATTTCCTGGGGCGAAGGCCAGATATCCTTCAGATAGACCGGCTCATTCTTCCTGTCATAACCCACCGGTTCCTTGGTGAGATCCAGATTGACCGAACCCGCCAGCGCATAAGCGACAACCAGCATCGGTGAGGCCAGGTAATTGGCCCGCACCAGCGGATGGACACGGCCTTCAAAGTTGCGATTGCCGGAAATCACGGCGGAAGTGACGAGGTCGGCCTCGCCGATCGCCTTGGTGACATTGTCGGGCAGCGGTCCGGAATTGCCGATGCAGGTGGTGCAGCCATAACCGGCGAGCGTAAAGCCCAGCTTGTCCAGCGCCTTGTCCAGGCCCGCTTTCTTCAGATAGTCGGTGACGACCTGCGATCCCGGCGCAAGTGACGTCTTCACCCAGGGACGCACTTTCAGCCCACGCGCGACGGCTTTCTGCGCCACCAGACCTGCACCGATCATCACATTGGGATTGGAGGTGTTGGTGCAGGAGGTGATCGCCGCGATCACCACATCGCCATGGCCGATCGAAGCTTCCGAACCGTCCAGCTTGGCGCGCTTGTTGGCGCTGTCTTCTTTTTTATACGTACTCAGCAGATGGCCCGCGAAAGTCGACGCCACATCCGACAAGGCGACGCGATCCTGCGGCCGCATCGGGCCGGCCATCGACGGCTCGACAATGGTCATGTCCAGCGACAGCGTGTCGGTGAAGACAGGCTCGGGCGCCTTCTTGGTGCGATAAAGGCCTTGCGCCTTGGAATATTTTTCCACCAGCGCGATGCGAGCATTCGGACGCGCCGTATTCTTGAGATAGCGCACGGTCTCGCCATCCACCGGGAAGAAGCCGCAAGTCGCGCCATATTCCGGCGCCATGTTGGCGATGGTGGCGCGGTCTTCTAGCGACATGTCGTCGAGGCCGGGGCCGTAATACTCCACGAACTTTCCGACCACGCCTTTCTGGCGCAGCATCTGGGTGAC
>JANXUW010000688.1 GCA_025351985.1 Pseudolysobacter sp. | reverse complement strand
GGCACGCTCAATAATGCGATCCCTGATCGCATGCGCAGCCTGGCCTACACGCTCGATCGCGCGATGCCGCTGATTTATTCGCTCGTGCTGGAGCAGGCGCCGGAAATCCATGCGCGCCAGCTCGCGTTGATCGAACGGTATTACGACGCGGCCATGCGCCAGAAAGTCGAGGAGTTGCTGCCGGATGTCGCCGCGCTGCACCCGATGCAACGCCTGCCGCTGGCCGCGCTCGCTTTCCCGGCTTTGCGCAAACAACCGCGGCCGGCGTTGCAGACATTCGTGCTCGTGTTGAACCAGTTGATCCAGGCCGATGGCCAGACCAGCCTCGAAGAATACTGTCTCGCCAAACTCGTCAGCGTGCAGGTCATCGAAGCGCTCGATCCGTCCCGCAGTGCAGCGATCGGCCGCAACAAATTGCCGGACTGCGCCACACAAGTCACCGACCTGTTTGCTATCGTCGCGCAATACGGCAACGACGATGCGCCCGCTGCACGCCACGCGTACCTGCAAGGGATGCGCGAAGTATTGCCGGACAGCACCGCACCGTACGCGCCGCCGAAAGAATGGACGATGGCGATGGACGGCGCATTGCGCGCGCTCGATCTGCTCGCGCCCGCCGGCAAGGAGCTGTTGCTGCGCGGATTGACCGCGGCGATCAGCGCCGACGGCAAGGTCAGCGTCAGCGAAGCGGAACTGCTGCGCACGATCTGCGCATCGCTGCATTGTCCGTTGCCGCCCCAGCTGGATCAGGTGGCTTGATCGACATTTTCGGTTGCATATATGAGTTTGCTGAATTCGATCAAAATGTTTTTTGCTAGAGGGGAACCTCCAGAGTTTCCTCCTATCATCCTCACTGAAGCAGGATTTTCGTTTCTAGGTGTCGACGGCAAGGTCACCGAACTTCGGTGGGTCAATGTCGCCCAGATTCGTGCGCTAAAGCTAGATCTGCTTGCATTTGATGAAGTGCGATTTGTCTTTGCGCTCTCGTCAGGTGGGGCTGTTGAGATTTCAGAGGAGCAGACAGGCTTTGATGCCGCCATATCAATCGCGACCCATCACTTTCCTTCAATCGCCGGATGGCGGCATAAAATTATTGCTCCAGCGTTTGCTCGCAATGAGACTGTTCTGTTTGATCGCTGATCGTACTCATGCATTCCGATCCACTTTGCATGAGCCAAATCGAAGCGTGGGGCGAGTGTTATGTGCACATCGTTACAAAAATTTCAAAGTTTAGATTGCTCGTTTGACCCTAGCCGTCTATACGTCTAGACTTCCATTTGCTGATGGTGCCGGAACTAACAATCCGGCTTGAAAGGGAACCCGGTTCGAATCCGGGGCTGCCCCGCAGCGGTAACTGGAAACGAAATCGTTTAAGAACCTGCTCAATATCTTACTGCGCGACCCTGATCGTGCCTCATGTGCTGCGAAGCACACGGATGTGCGAGTACCGCGAGCGCAGGATGCGCAGAAGCGGTCTCTTCACCTCGCTGAGGGCCGCTCGCTACAGATATTGAACAGGTTCTATGCACTGGGCTAGCGCCTGGGAAGCGACGAATAGTAGGTGGGCAGAAAATAAATCTGCCCGAGTCCATAAGCCCGAAGACCTGCCCTTGGCCGAAAGGTTTGCACCTTTCGATCCGACCTGGAACTTCCGCGGGGTCATCGGCAAATTATCCGACATCGATTATGAATTTTGTCTGCGCGAGCAAATCTGGCGCACCGTGCGCTTTCAGGGTGAACTTGATATTGAAGACAGGCGGCTGGCTGGTAGTTCGCACGGCGTTGCAATCGATGGTCGGAGCGACGCAGCGAATCCGAAGCGACAGTCAGGTGGCGGAAAGCTCAGTGGCGTGATTTGAACTTTCAAGAACTGGATTGACCAGCTCCGCTGTTGAAAAGTGCCTCAGCCTGCGCTGGGATGACGACTTTTTCTCGCCGCGAAATATTTTTCTTGTCATCCCGGCGCAGGCCGGGATCCAGCTCTTCTCAAACTCAGCGCGCGAACTCAGCCCGCCAGAATCAAATCGCTGGCCTTTTCCGCGATCATGATCGTCGGCGCATTGGTATTGCCGCTCGGCAACATCGGCATCACCGATGCGTCGATCACGCGCAATCCGCTCACGCCGTGCACGCGCAATTCGGCATCGACTACCGACTGATCATCGTTGCCCATCTTGCAGGTGCCGATCGGGTGATAAATGGTTTCGGCCTTGCGCCGAATAAATGCTTCGATCTCGGCATCGGATTGTATGGCGCCGCCCGGGAAAATCTCGTCGCCGCGATACGGCGAAAATACCGCGGCGGAAAAAATCCGGCGCGACAATTTTACGCCCTCGACCAGCATCGCCAGATCGTGACCGTCCGCATCGCTCAGATAATTGGCATGGATCGCCGCCGCATCGGCCGGATTGGCCGAGTGCAAACGAATCGCGCCACGGCTGTGCGGATGCAACGCGCACGCGTGCATCGTGTAGCCGTAACCGGGCAGACGACTGCGACCGTGATCATCGAGAATCGCCGGCACGAAATGGAATTGCATGTCGCAGCGCTCGTCGCTTGCCAGCCGCGTGCGCACGAAACCGCCGGCCTCGGCCACGTTCGACGTGCCGGGCCCGCGGCGCTTGAGGTAATAATTCCACGCCGTGGAAATATCGCTGATCTGATCGTAGGTGATCGGCTGTGTGCAGCGATCGATGGTGCAGATGTCGAGATGATCCTGCAAATTTTCACCCACGCCGGGCAGCGCGTGTTTGATGCGGATATCGTGCTTGCGCAATTCGTCGGCCGGGCCGACACCCGACAACATCAGCAATTGCGGCGAGTTGATCGCGCCACCGCATAGCAAAACCTCGCGCGCCTCGGCACGCTTCAGCCGACCGTGGTGGCGATAATCCACGCCAACCGCGCGACCCGATTCGATCAGCACGCGCTGCGTGACTGCACTCGTGCGCACGGTCAGGTTGGTACGTCCGCGCACCGGTCGCAGATAACCCTGCGCGGTCGAGCAACGTGCGCTGTTTTTCTGCGTGACCTGGTAATAACCGAAACCTTCCTGCGTGGCGCCGTTGAAATCGTTGTTGAGCGCAAAGCCGCTGGCCGCGGCGGCGTCGAGAAACGTTTGCGACAGCGGATTGTGATACGTCAGATCCTGCACGCCGAGCGGGCCGTCGCTGCCGTGCAAGGCATCGGCGCCGCGCGTATTGCCTTCGGCGCGCTTGAAGTACGGCAGCACGTCATTCCAGCTCCAGCCCGGATTGCCGAGCCCGGCCCACTCGTCATAATCGCCCGGGACACCGCGGACATAACACATCGCGTTGATCGAACTCGAACCGCCGAGCACCTTGCCGCGCGGCCACCACAGACGGCGATTTTCGAGCTGCGTTTCGGGCTCCGTCGTGTAATTCCAGTTCACGCCTTTCTGCCCGACCAGCTTGGCGATGCCCGCCGGCATATGGATGAACGGATGCCAGTCGCCCGGCCCGGCTTCGAGCAGCAGCACGCGTTTGGAAGGATCCGCGCTTAGCCGATTGGCCAGCACACAACCGGCGGAACCGGCACCGACAATCACATAATCGTAGGTCATGATTTTCTTGTTTTGCGTGGAAACCGAAGGCTAGTCGGCGAGGCTAGAGCAGATGCTCCAGAACTTCGATCGTATCGCCCGCACGGATCACGCCCTGGCCACGCGCGATCAGATTCTGGCCGAAGGTCACGCCGGCTGGCGTGCGCCGATAACCGATCAAGGTGCGCAATGGTTCGCCATCGGGACTGAGTTCGCCGCGCGCAGGATCGACGGTCGTGAACACACAGCGCGTGCAGGATTTGACCACGTCGAATTCGATTTCGCCGATGCGAATTCGCGACCAGCGATCCTCGGCATGCGCGGCACATCCTGCGACCACGAGGTTCGGGCGAAATTGCCACATGCCAACCGGACGTACAAGCCGCGCATTCAAGCCATCCAGCGCGGCCTGCGAAATCAGCAGCAGTGGATAGGCATCGGCAAAACTGACTTCGTCGCCGGCACGCGCGTACTCGATGTCGACCGTGCG
>JANXUW010000623.1 GCA_025351985.1 Pseudolysobacter sp. | reverse complement strand
TGCAGACGCCCCCTTCGGACCTGCATCGGTGAGCGACACGGCATCCGCAACGAAGCCGGTCGCAGTCACCCACCCGCCGCGGCCCAGTTTCGGCTTCGCGCGCCGCCACGGCGTGGCGTTGACCGGCTGGCGCGACGGCGTCGCGGAAATCACCTGCCGTGCCGGCGTGCGCCCCGACGTGCTCGCGGAACTGCGCCGCTATCTCGACGCGCCGCTGCATTTCAGCGCTCTTGAATCGTCCGAATTCGAACGTCTGCTGCGTGATCTCTATGAGCAGGGCGACGACGCGCGCACGATGGTCGGCGATCTCGACGAACGCATGGATCTGAAGGCGGTCGCCGACGAATTGCCGGAACCGGAGGACCTGCTCGAAAGCGAAGACGACGCGCCGATCATCCGCCTGATAAATGCGCTGTTGACCGAAGCGGTCAAGGAAGGCGCGTCGGATATCCATATCGAGCCGTTCGAAAATCGCCTCGTGGTGCGTTTCCGCATCGACGGCGTGCTGCGCGAAGTGCTCGCGCCGCAGAAAGGCGTGGCGCAGCCGGTGGTCAGTCGCATCAAGGTCATGGCCAAGCTCGACATCGCCGAAAAACGCCTGCCGCAGGATGGCCGCATCTCGCTGAAAATCGCCGGGCGTCCGGTCGATGTGCGCGTCTCCACCATTCCCGCCGGGCACGGCGAAAGAGTCGTGCTGCGACTGCTCGACAAGCAGGCCGGCAAGCTCGATCTCGCGCAGCTCGGCATGGCGCCGGATACGCTCGGCTTGCTCGCCGAAATGATCGAGCGCCCGCACGGTATTTTGCTCGTCACCGGCCCAACCGGCTCGGGCAAAAGCACGACGTTGTATTCGTCGCTGCTGCGCTTGAATGATCAAAGCCGCAACATCATGACGGTCGAAGATCCGATCGAATACTACATCGATGGCGTTGGCCAGACCCAGGTCAATACGCGCGTCGACATGAGTTTCGCGCGCGGTCTGCGCGCGATCCTGCGCCAGGATCCGGACGAGGTGATGGTCGGCGAAATCCGCGATCTCGATACCGCGCAGATTGCCGTGCAGGCGTCACTCACCGGCCATCTGGTTTTATCCACCTTGCACACCAATTCCGCGGTCGGCGCGGTGGCGCGTTTGCGCGACATGGGCGTTGAGCCGTTTCTGTTGTCTTCGAGTCTGGTCGGCGTGCTCGCGCAGCGGCTCGTGCGCGTGCTCGATCCGGCCACGCGCGAAGCGTATATACCGAGCGCCGCCGACCTCGCCGCGTTCGGCAAGGCCGGGCATGCGCCGGTCGAATTTTATCGCCCCAGCGCGGGACTCGCGGGACGCCATGCCGGTTATCGCGGGCGTACCGGCATCTACGAAATGGTCGCGGTCGATGATGTCTTGCGTCGTTTGATCCATGAAGGCGCGTCCGAGGCCGATCTGGAAAAACACGCACGATTGCGCACGCCGAATATCCTCGAAGACGGTTGGAAAAAACTGCTGGCCGGCGTGACCTCCGCGGAAGAAGTGTTGCGCGTGACGCGCGAAGAATAGCCGCGCATCACGAGCCGCGGCTGCGCCAAAAAAACCAACGCGGCAATCACGTGCGCGTGTCGAAAATCCACAATAGACAACAAAGCGGGCGGAGATACATGCAAAACGAAACCACGACATTCAAGCGCTCACTCGGCCTGCTCGACGGCACCATGCTGGTGGCCGGTTCGATGATCGGCTCGGGCATCTTCATCGTCAGCGCGGATATCGCGCGCAACGTCGGCTCGGCCGGAAACATGCTGCTGGTGTGGCTGATCAGCGGCCTCATGACGATCATCGGCGCAGTCAGTTACGGCGAACTCTCGGCGATGTTTCCGCAGGCCGGCGGTCAATATGTCTATCTGCGTGAGTCGTATAACCGCCTCGTCGCGTTCCTCTACGGCTGGTCGTTTTTTGCGGTGATCCAGACCGGCACGATCGCCGCGGTCGGTGTCGCGTTCGCCAAATTCACGGCGTATATTTTCCCCGCGCTCGGCGACCAGAACATCCTGTTCACGGCCGGAAGTTTTTACATCAGCGCCGCGCAACTCGTGTCGATCGTACTGATCGTGATGTTGACGTATCTAAACAGTCGCGGCGTGAAGGGCGGCAAGATAGTACAGACCACCTTCACCCTGACGAAATTGCTGTCGCTTGCGGCACTCGTGATTTTCGGCTTGCTGCTCGGCGCAAAAGCCGGCGTGTGGGATGCGAACTGGGAACACGCGTGGATCGGCGGCACGCGTGATGGCGCGGGCGCGACGGTGCTGGCTTCGACGACCGGCGTGGCCTTGTTATCCGCTTTGGCAGTATCGATGGTCGGCGCGTTGTTCTCTTCCGATGCGTGGAACAGCGTCACCTTCATCGCCGGCGAAATCGAAAATCCGAAACGCAATGTCGGCCTGAGTCTGTTCCTCGGCACGGCCATCGTCAGTGCGCTGTATGTGCTGACCAACCTGATGTATCTCGCGGTGTTGCCGATGTCGGCGATCGCTTCGGCCGAATCGGATCGTGTCGCGGTTGCCGCGTCGCATGTGATCTTCGGCGGCACCGGCACGCTGGTGATTGCGGTGATGGTGAT
>JANXUW010000576.1 GCA_025351985.1 Pseudolysobacter sp. | reverse complement strand
CGCGTCACGCGCGCGAAGGGAAGAAATGCGGCCCACGGCTGCACGAAACAAAATGATCAGATTCATGACTCGACTCCACTGCGCCGATAACGCAGGAGCCGAGTCGGAACTTTCCTAATCGCGGAAAGTGCCGCCCGACCGGATGCGGTCGATGCAGATATTCACAAGGCAGGATAACGACGCCGGCTTTCGCGTGATCACACGACGATAGGCGCAGCGACTAGGGGGACAATCCATTCGGGTTCCGGTTGATAGCACAGGCCTCGTAGCAGCCAAGGCGCGCGGATTTTAGTATCCGCCATACGACATGTCAACCGCGTGCGCATTGGCAAAAATATCGGTTGCGGCGGGCACAGCCGCGCACGTGTCAAAACGGGATTGCCCAGCGCTCGGTTATCATGCTGCGTATCGAATTGAAGCGGAGAACCGCCATGCGTTTGCTGGTACTTTTTATCCTCGGCGCGGTGCTCGGCGGCGCGATCGCGGCACTCGCGATCAACGCGCAACAACAGCGCAGTGCTTACCCGCGCGGCGTGATGGCGGTGCTGCAAAACGATCTCGGCAGGTTGCGCGACATCGCAAAAGTGCAGCCATGTGATGCGACCGGGAGTGCCGCGTTACTGCAGCGGCTGCGCAACGCCACGCAGGAAATCGAACCGGCGATGTATCCTCAGGATGAGGTCGATCCGACGTTCCATCGTTACGCCGAAAAATTGCGCGTCACACTGGATCAGTCGATGACTGCGCCGATTTCGGATTGTCTGGCGTTGAGCAGAAACGTCGCCGCGATCGGCGAACATTGCGACAACTGCCATCGCGAATTTCGCTGAAATCCCGCTCGTAATATCGCTGGCTGATCCCGACCGATTTGATCGGCCGGGATCAGCCAGCACCGAGCATCGATATCAGTCGCGTTCCAGCCAGCCGCCTTTTTTGTCGCCGCTCGCGGACTGCTTGCCGGCTTCTTCCGGCGCCGCGTCGGGGATCGCGATCGGCGGCAATTGTTTGGCGGAGAGCGCGGTGTTGAGCTTGGTCAATTGCTCGCCATTGAGCTTCTTGAACTGCTCGGCGACATCGGCCAGCTCGCGCTGCTGCGTATCGATCGCGGCGAGCTGGTAGTCGCTCGGACGCCCCTCGTAATTGACGATCGCGCCGTACAGCGAATCCATGTGTTCGCGGATACGTTCTTCGCCGGTGATCGCGCCGCCTTCCTTGGTCGCAACGATCTGCTTGCGCACCTCGTCGAGCTTGCTGCAATAGGCGGCGAGCTGGGCACGCAACGCATCTTTTTCGGGCAGTTTGCCGCTGCGTTCCTGCACGCCGCTACGCGCCGCGTTGATGCGATACACCAGATCGGTCATCGTGCCGAACAAGGCATGCACGCGCATCGCGGCGTCGAATTCCTGCTGCCGTTCGGCCAGCGGATATTTCGCACGCGCATCAATGCCGATCTTCAATGGCGCCGAATAAACTTGTTCGCCCTTGGTCAATCGCACGGTGTAATCGCCCGGTAAAACCCGCGGCCCTTGCGAGGCGTTAAACGCAACTTGCGCGGCCGACGGCACACGCGGCGGCTTCACCCGCATGCCCCACGTCACGCGATTCAAACCACGCCGTTTGCTCGCGGCGATGCTGTCGATGACGACGCCTTTGCTGTCGAGAATTTCCAGCGTGATCTTGCCGAACAGGTGTCGCGATTTCTGGTAATACGTGATTACCGCGGCGTTCGGCGGATTGTCGCCGGTGAACACCGCATCGCCGCCGGGCCAGCCGCCTTGCGCGTTCAGACGTTGCTGCTGCGGACGCGCTTCGATAAAGCCCGCTTCCAGATTCAACACCGATGGCGTGAGCGCGCGCAATGGCGTGATGTCATCGATGATCCAGATGCCACGGCCGTGCGTTGCGATTACCAGATCCGACGTGCGCGGCTGCACCACCAGATCGCGCACCGCGACATTCGGGAAATTGCCGCCCTTGTATTGCGCCCATTGCGTACCGCCGTCGATCGACACCCACAAGCCGAATTCGGTGCCGAGAAACAGCAGCTCCGATTTGCGCGTATCTTCGCGGATCACATGCGCATAACCGCGCACGCCTTGCGCTGGGGCGACGATACGCGTCCACGTTTTGCCGTAATCCTTGCTGCGATAAACCCACGGCTGCATGTCGCCGAAACTGTGGCGATCGAACGCGGCATACACCACGGATTCATCGAAACGGCTCGCCTCCACCCACGATACCCACGCATTTTTCGGCAGGCCCGGAATGTTGCCGACCATATTGTTCCAGCTCTTGCCGCCATCGCGTGTGAGTTGCAGATTGCCGTCATCGGTGCCGACCCAGATCAACTGGCCATTCTTCGGCGACTCGCTGATCGAATAGATCGTGGTATGCATTTCCGCGGCAGAATTGTCCACGGTCACGCCGCCGGATTCTTCCTGTTTCTGCTTGAGCGGATCGTTGCTGGTCAGATCCGGTGAGATGCGATCCCACGACTGGCCGTGATCGCGCGAGCGAAACAGAAACTGCGCGCCGATGTAGATCGTGCCTTTCTCGTTCGGGCTCAACGCAATCGGCGTGTTCCAGTTGAAGCGCAGCTTCTCGTGGAAATTGGCGCGTGGCTGGATATCGCGGATCTCATGCGTCTTACGATTGACCCGCCCGATCGTGCCGCCTTGCGCTTCGGTATACAAATAATCCGGATCGGCCGGGTCGGAGAACGACCAGAAACCATCGCCGCCATACATGTTTTCCCACTGCGCGTTGCCCACGCCGCCCGGATATTCGGACTGCCCGACCCACGAGCTATTGTCCTGCAAACCGCCGTAAACCTGGTACGGATCGCGATCATCGACACTGACATGATAGAACTGCGAGATCGGCAGATTTTCGCCCTTGCGCCATTTGCTGCCGGCGTCCTGCGAATACCAGATGCCGCCATCGTCGCCACTGATAACCTGTTGCGGATTTTTCGGATCGATCCACACCGCGTGATGATCGCCATGCGTGCCGCCCGATGCGTTGGAAAAACTCTTGCCGCCATCCTCGCTCATGATCAGGCCGAGGTCGGGTTTGAACAGGTGCTCGGGATTGCTCGGATCGACGAACAAGGTCGCGAAATAAAACGGCCGCCATACCATGAACTGGCTGCGATCGCGTTCTTCCCAGGTCTGGCCACCATCGTCCGAACGAAACAAAGCGCTGCGCGGCGATTCGACCAATGCATAGACGATTTTATTGTTCGATGGCGCGACCGTCACCGCGATGCGGCCGTAAGGTTTTACCGGAAACCCCTTGTTGGTTTTGTCGCTGACTTCGGTCCAATGCGTACCGCCGTCACTGCTGCGGAACAGGCCGCTGCCGCTCGGCGAAGTGGGGTTTTCGCCGCCCGAACGGAACGTCCAACCCTTGCGGCGGAAATCCCACAAAGACGCAAACATCACACCGCTATTTTGCGGATCCATGCTGATCGATGCGCAACCGGTCGATGGATTTGCGCCCTTCAAAACCAGTGACCAGTTTTTGCCGCCATCGCTGGTTTTGTACAAACCACGTTCGGCGGAGTCGCTCCAGAGCTTGCCCGGAACACACGCGTAAACCGTGTTGCGATCTTTCGGATCGACGATGATCTTGGCAATGCGTTCGGAATTTTCGAGACCGAGATGCGTCCAGGTTTCGCCACCGTCGCTGGACTTGTAGATACCGTCGCCAACCGAAACACTGTTGCGTGTCCACGGCTCGCCGGTGCCGACCCAGATCGTGCGCGGATCGCTCGGATCAATCGTGATCGCACCGATCGACTGCACATTCTGCAGATCAAAAACCGGCTTGTAGGTCGTGCCGCCATCGCTGGATTTCCACACACCGCCACTCGCGGCGCCGACATAAATCGTGGTCTTGCCATTCTTTTCATCAACCGCATCGATCGCGGCGATACGCCCGCTCATCGTCGCCGAGCCGATGTTGCGCGCGCTGAGTCCGGAAATACTTCCGGCATCGAATTTGAGCGGCACCGGCGCTGCCGCAGTTGCGGTAACCGTGGCAAATATCGATGCGGCAAGCGTAGCGAACGTGAGTTGGATCAATCGTTTCATGGTCATCTCCCGATCACTTGGCTACGCCGGCGCTGGCCGGGAAGTGGAAGGTCGCATCGTCGGCCGACACGTTGATTTCGGCCTTGTCGAAACTGATTTTCTGCGGTTTGTCGGCGACACCTTTCGGGCCGGATTCGATCGCAAACGGCAGATACACGCCATTTACTTTTTCGAACTCGCCGAAGTCGGTTTCGTTGACCTGCTCGACGCCATGCACGATGCGCTGGGTCAGCGAACGGATTTCGAGAAAATGATCGGGATCGAGATAGACGATTTCGATATCGCCGTCTTTTTTCGTGAGTTTGAGCTTGTATGCCTCGGTGCCATCGACATCTTCGGTGCCGAAATAATCGAGCGTGTAACCCTTGGACTTGTAATCGACCAGCGGGCCGTCGATGTCAGCGGATTCGGCCAGATCCTTCGCATCATCGGCAGAAAGTTTTTCGGGATCCTTGCGCCCGCCGAACGGCTGGATCTGCCACGCCTGTTTGCCGTCGTAAGCCTGCACCGCGGTCAATCCCTGCAACGATGCTTCGTTGCGGTACATCGCCGGGCGTTTGCTGATCTGCATCAGCGCCAGCTCGAACTGGCCGTTCACGACCAGCTTGCCGGTGAGTTTCAGCGTCTGGATCGCATGCAGTTTTTCGGCGCCACCGCGCGCCTCGATATTTTTCGCCACGAGTTCATCGGCAGTCAGCGCATGCGCCGTGCCCATGCTCAAAATCATCGTCGCTGTGATCAGCCAATCAGTGCCACGCATCGCTGTCTCTCCCATAAGCCCGGCGCAGACGAAGGCCGTATGCGTCAAAACGAGACGATGCAGTTCGAGCAAAACCAATCTGGAGATCTACCAACTCCATCGTCCGACCGAATACTACTAGTCCGCAATGACTAACTCCATGCGACAGAAGTCATGCCGCGCAGTCGCGTTGTGCGATACGAAACCCCGCGTCGAGCCGCACCAGGAAATATCGCGCCGCGACGAAAGCGGCGTTGACTGTCTCGACGTCCGCGCTTAATGTCCGAATATCCCGCCGAACGAATGATGGAACGCAAAATGATGCTGCGCCGACTTTTTTTATCGCTTCCTATCTTGCTGGCAACAAGCCTTTGCGGCGCCGCGTGCGATGACGGCAGCGTACCCGGGGCGTTCCCTTTTTCCAGCGAAGCTGCGGCAGCGTCGTTTCTGACATCGCTGCAACGCGCGATCTCGCGTGAGGACAATACCGCGGTGGCCGACCTCGTCCAGTTTCCGCTGCGCACGGCGCTGGGCGGCAAAAGCGTGCAGTTGCGGCGCAGTCAATTACTGGCGAATTTCGACGAGGTGTTTACTCAGAAAGTCACCGCGGCCATCCTCGCCGCGCGCTTTCGTTCCGCAAACGATTACCGCTGCGTGTTCTGGAACGATCAGGGCATCATGCTCGGCGATGGCGAGGTGTGGTTGAACGAGGCGGACGACAAAATAAAGATTATTACGGTCAACAACGACTGAGCACGTGCTGATTCGCGAAAGGATTTGCCAACCGCGCAGCCCAGCAGGCTGCGCGGAATTGAGATAACCGCATCAATGCATGCCGAACACGCGCAGCACCATGAACAAGCCGCCGGCGAACAGCATCGCGCCCATGAATACGCACACCGGCAACGTCAGCACCCACGCCAGAATCAGGTTGCGCACGGTATCGCGCTGCAGCCCGGATTTGTTCGCGAACATCGTGCCGGCGATGCCTGACGAAAGCACATGTGTGGTGCTCACCGGCAAGCCCATCACGTCCGCCGCGCCGATCGTGACCATCGCCACGAGTTCGGCCGATGCGCCTTGCGCATAGGTGAGATGCGCCTTGCCGATTTTTTCGCCGACCGTGACCACGATGCGTTTCCAACCGATCATCGTGCCGAGGCCGAGCGCCAGCGCAACGGCCACCTTGACCCAGGTCGGAATGAAATTGGTCACGCCCTTGATCTGATCTTTATAGGCGTTGAGCGTGGTGCGATTTTCCGGCGTGATGCTGGTATCGGCCTTGACCAGTTTGCCGATCGATTCGCTGAGCAGATAAATATCGCTGCGCAGCGTGCGGCGTGACTCCACCGGAATATCCTTGAACGCATTTGCGCTGGCGATGGTGTTGGCGACTTCCTGATTTTTCTGCGCGAGCGCGGCATAGATTTTGTCATCGAGCTTGCCGGCGCGCAGGTACTGCGACAATGCATCCTTCGCCTCATCGGCCGTCATCGGCTGCACCTTGCCGCTCAGCTGCAGCACGCTGGCGATGCTTTGCGTGGAGGCGACGATTTTGTGGATCTGCTCGGGTGATGTATCCGGGTTCAACGCATACGTCGCCGGAACGATGCCGATCAGGATCAGCATGATCAGGCCCATGCCTTTCTGCCCGTCGTTGGAACCGTGCGCAAAACTCACGCCCGTGCACGTCAGCATGAGGATGGCGCGAATCCACAGCGGCGGCGGTTTGTTGCCTTCCGGCGCACGATACAAATCGGGATTGCTGATGAGTTTTTTCGCCAGCCACAACAACAACGCGGCGCAGACAAAACCGATCAGCGGCGAGATCAGCAACGACATGCCGACGTCCGACACCTTGCCCCAGTTCACGCCTTCGCCGAATTTCGAGCCGGCGCTCATCAGCGAATTCATGAGACCGACACCAACGATCGAACCGATCAAAGTATGCGAACTTGACGCCGGCAAACCGAGATACCACGTGCCGAGATTCCAGATGATCGCCGATACCAGCAACGCGAACACCATCGCAAAACTCGCGCCCGAACCGACGTTGATAATCAGTTCTACCGGCAGTAGCGCGATGATGCCGAACGCGACGAGCCCCGAGGAAGTAAGCACGCCGAGAAAATTCCACATGCCCGACCAGATAACCGCCTGCGTCGGCTTGAGCGTATGTGTGTAGATCACCGTGGCGACCGCGTTGGCGGTATCGTGGAAACCGTTGACGAACTCGAAACCCAGCGCGAGCAGCAGCGCCGCCGCGAGCAAGATCAACACCGGTGTCGCCAGCGACCCGTCGAATAAAAATTCCATCCCGCATTCCCCCTTGCCCGATCGACGCTGATCGACTCACGCCGTCGCAATTGGCGCGTTGTCCAGCGTCACGATAGGACACAGTAGGAATGCTGTGTTACGGCGCGGTTACAAGTATTTGGGGGATAGATCAGTAGCAGCAAAGTACGTCCCTGCGTAGTTACAACAATGCAAACCATCAAAATACGTCACCGGAGATCAATTCAGCTTGTATTTTGCGGAAAAACTGCAAGAATCGATGTTAAACACTCATCTGGAACCAACTATGCTCGTCGAATTTGCGGTAAAGAATTTTCGCTCGCTGCGGGACGAACAGAGATTTTCAATGGTCGCATCTCCGGATAAGCACCATGAGGACACTAACGTATTTGCCTCTGGCTTTGCTGGGGCAACAAGGCTGTTGAGGACCGCTGTCATATACGGAGCGAATGCAGCTGGAAAATCGAATTTCCTCCATGCACTCCGAACGATGAAGGATATTGTGACGCTTTCAGCAAAGGAAAGTTTGCGAGGAGACGATCTTCCCATCATCCCTTTTCGTTTAGACGAATCGGTCGACGAGCCCACGCAATTTGAAGCCACCTTTGTTCACGATTCTGTGAAATACCAGTATGGCTTTTCCGCAACGTCAACGCAGATCATCGAAGAGTGGCTGTACGCTTTTCCGGAGGGACGCGCGCAAAAATGGTTCGAGCGCAAATTTGACTCTCAGAGTGAGAAATATACATGGAAATTTGGGAGCTCACTAAAAGGCAGTAAGATATCGTGGAGTATTGCAACTAGAGAAAACTCGCTTTTCTTATCGACCGCTGTAAATCTAAATTCCGAACAATTAAAACCGGTATTTGATTGGTTCCATGTGAAATTAAGGCTAATTCTTGGTAGTGGTGACGTTAATTCTAGCTATTCGATCGACCTATTAGACGACCCATCCAGTAGAAATGGAATTCTGAGATTCTTGAAAGGCGCCGATCTAGGCATCGAAGAATTAGAAATGAAGCCCAAGAAACCCCCAGAAGAAGTTATTAGGGCGATGAAGCTTTTCGAAGAAAATAAAATGCTTTCAGATGCACAAAGGAGCGCGTATCTCAAGAGCGTCGGACGGTCGGTAAACGTCAAACACACAAAAGTAAATGGCGAAGAAGTCTGGTTCGGTCTTGACGAGGACGAATCCATGGGGACAATCAAGCTATTCTCTTACGCTGGTCCGTTTTTGGACGTCATCAGAAAGGGAAGAATAATCGTTGTAGACGAGCTGAATAACAGCTTACATCCGATCATACTGAAGAATATAGTAGAAATGTTTCACGATCCGAAAATTAACACTAACAATGCACAGCTAATATTCGCATCGCATGGGACTTCAATATTGTCATTAGAAATATTTCGTCGTGATCAAATCTGGTTTGTAGAAAAGACAACCTCTCACGCAACAGAAATTTATCCGCTATCAGATTTTAGCCCCCGAAAAGATACATTACTTTCGCGAGGCTACCTTCAGGGAAGATACGGTGCCGTACCTTTCATTTCTCAGAGTTTTATCGATGAATAGCCGCGCGCGCTCCTTTCATGAAAAGCGTATCAGTCGCGCGAATTTGGTGCCGAAGGAGCGGATTCTTATCGTTTGTGAGGGATCGAAAACAGAACCAAACTATTTCAAAGAAGTAATTGACGAATATCGCCTTCCTACCGCAAATGTAAAAATTCATGGAAAAGACTGCGGCTCTAGTCCAACCACCGTGGTGGAATTTGCATCGAAATGTTTCGATAGTGATCAGGATTTCGATCTCGTCTACTGTGTATTTGATAGAGACCAGCACCAGGACTATTCGGCGGCGCGAGATCGGTGTCTTTCTTTGAAAAAAATAAATATAGAAAAAAAGAAATGCCCTTTCATTGCTCTTACATCCAATCCATGCTTTGAATATTGGCTAATCCTTCATTTTACTGATACATCACAGAGTTTCTCTGTGAAAGGGAAGAAGAGTCCAGGCGCCTGCGCAATTTCGCTGCTGAAAAAATATATGCCGAATTACGGAAAGGGGAATATTGATATTTTTTCGTCTACCAAAGCTCGATTGGAGGACGCGAGCCAGCGGGCCAAACGCATCAACTCGCAACGGCTGGACAATCCCCACACGCTCGTTGTCGATCTGATGGAGAAACTGCAGTCTTTGACAGTTCGCTAGCAGAACTCATCGCAAAGTTGGCTATCGGACCGTCGACAGTTCAGCGCAACGGCAACGGAATAAACTCGTGTTCGTCCGATACCTGCACCATCGCCTGCGCGCTCCATGCAGCCTTGGCTTGCTCAATACGCTCGTGTGAACTTGCGACGAAGTTCCACCAGATGATGCGGTCGCCGAGTGGCGCGCCGCCGAACAGCATCAGGCGTGCATCTGCGCTCGCGAGGATGTCGATATCGCCGCCGCTTGCGAAGATCGCCATCTGGCCGCTTTGCACGATTTGCTCGTCGATAATCACGCTGCCTTCGACGACATAGATCGCGCGTTGCTCATGCTCGGGCGGCAGCGAGAATTGCGTCGAAGCCGGCATCTGCACGTCGACATAAAAAAGTGCCGACCGAGTCGCCACCGGCGATTGCAGGCCAAACGCAGAACCCGCAATCAATCGCAATGTCACGCCGTCACGTTCGAGTTGCGGCAAGGTTTGCGCGGCATGATGATTGAAATCCGCATCGCATTCGGCCTGATCGAGCGGCAATGCCACCCACGTCTGGATGCCATGCAGTGAGCTGCCGTTGTTGCGATCCTGCTCGGACGAACGCTCGGAATGGACGATGCCACGCCCCGCCGTCATCCAGTTCACATCGCCCGGCATGATCGTCTGGTTATTGCCGAGACTATCGCGATGCACGATCGCGCCGTCGTAGAGATACGTCACCGTGGCGAGCCCGATGTGCGGATGCGGGCGCACGGCCATGCCCTGCCCCGGCGCAAAATTCACCGGCCCAAAGTGATCGAAAAAAACGAACGGCCCGACCATACGATGATTCAGCGCGGGCAACAAACGCCACACCGAAAAGTCACCGATATCGCGGCTGTGCGGATCGAGAATCGCGATGATCTTGTTCGACATGTCGTGGCTCGCCAAGCGGTGGATGGGGAGTGCAAAGAATACCTGACGCCGAGCCATACGATCTGGATATTATTTGCATCACAACGGCAACACGGCGGGCGTAACATCCTGCATGACGCATAGCAAAAACCAGCCGGAGATCCGATCATGCTCGATACACCCGTCGTTGTTCAGACCACGGCGTTACTGACCGCCATCATTCCGCTCAAGATGGCGCGTTCGGAGATGCAGAAAATCATGGAGCCTGGCATCGGGGAAGTTATCGCAGCGGTGAAAGCGCAGGGCATTGGTCCGACCGGCCCATGGTTCACTCATCATCTGCGCATCACCGCAGAGGAATTCGATTTCGAGATTTGCGTGCCAGTGTCGGCGCCAGTCGCGGCTATCGGCCGAGTCAGGCAGGGCCAGTGGCCTGCGATGAAACTGGCGCGAACGATTTACACCGGGCCGTACGAAGGGCTCGGCGCGGCGTGGGGCGAGTTCGGCGCGTGGATCACGGCGAACGGGTTCTCGCCCGCGACAGATTTGTGGGAGCGTTATCTTTCCGGCCCGGAATCGGACGCCGACTCAGCCACGTATCGCACCGAATTGAATCGACCATTGCTCGACTGATTCCCGCTTCGCAAGATGGCAACGCAGCGCCGCGATAATAAAGACACGGCGCTGTGATTTCAAAACCGCAGCGCCGCGTGTTGCAACATCGATCAAACCTATCGTGACGAGATAGTCACCACGCGCGCTGATACTGCTCAGGCGGTGGCAAGGTGACACCGAGATCGTGTGCAGCACGCCGCGGCCAGTACGGATCGCGCAACAACTCGCGTGCAAGCATGACCATATCCGCTTCGCCGTTCTCGATGATCGCTTCGGCCTGCAACGATTCCGTGATCATGCCGACGGCGATCGTCGGGATATCCGCCTCGCGTCGAATGCGTGCGGCGAACGGCACCTGATAACCCGGCCCGACCGGAATTTTTACATGCGGCACATTGCCGCCGCTGGAGACATCGATCAGATCCACACCGAGCGGCTTGAGCTGTTTGGCGAGCGCGATACTTTGCTCGATATCCCAGCCGCCATCGACCCAGTCGGTCGCGGAAATGCGCACGAACAGCGGCAGATTTTCCGGCCAGACTTCGCGGATCGCCGCGGTGATTTCGCGCAGCAAACGCGTACGGTTATCGAAACTTCCGCCGTATTGATCGGTGCGCCGATTGCTCAGCGGCGAGAGAAATTCATGCAGCAGATAACCGTGCGCGGCATGCACCTCGACGATCGAAAATCCGGCTTCCAACGCGCGTTGCGCGGCACGACGGAACGCCGCAATGCACACCTGAATATTTTCGAGCGACATTTCGTGCGGCACCTGATATTCGTCCGAAAACGCGAGCGCGCTCGGCGCCGGAATCGGCGACCAGCCACCCTGCTCAACCGCGATCGGCTTCCCGCCGCGCCACGGCACATCGGTGCTGGCCTTGCGGCCCGCGTGCGCCAGCTGCATCGCCGCGACTGCGCCCTGCGACTGGATAAACCGTGTGATCGGTTGCCACGCCGCAACTTGCGCATCGTTGTAAATGCCTGCATCACCTGGCGAGATGCGGCCCTCGGCAAGCACAGCACTGGCTTCGGTCATGACCAGCGCCGCACCACCTACCGCACGGCTGCCGAGATGCACCATATGCCAGTCATTCGGCACACCATCCAACGCCGAATATTGGCACATCGGCGAGACGGCAATGCGATTTTTCAGCGTGAGGCCACGCAAAGTGAACGGAGTGAAAAGTGCCAAGCGATTGCTCCCGCGAGATGAAAAACGAAATGCCTGCCGAGGCAGCGCACGTGGAATAAAAAAAGTGGAGTTGCCATTTGATTTTGCGATGCCGCGAATAAACGTGCGGTCAATATCCTGTCTATTCAAGCATGTTTTCGCCACGATGAGGTTTCGTGCGAGATGTTTCTAGTCGTAGCCCGAAACGACGCAGGATTTCGCAATTCATCGAGACAATCTTGGACGTCATTTCTCCACATCGGGTAAAGTCTCCGTGCGCCATTTGGCTAACAGCGAAGATGGCGACCCGCAGGTTGCGTGGTGGTGTATATATTCCAACATCGCCCCTGCCATGTACTTCCCGGAGCCATCGATGTCGCGACTATCCCGTTTCCGTGCCTGCCCGCTGTGTGAGGCGATTTGTGGCCTCGAATTCCAGTACGAAGACGAGCAACTCGTCGCGATTCGCGGCGACGCGGCCGATCCTTTCAGCCAAGGCCACATCTGCCCGAAAGGCAACGCGATTCTCGACCTCGAAGCCGACCCCGATCGCGTGCGCAAACCGCTGCGTCGGCGCGGTGCGGAGTTCGAGGAAATTTCGTGGGACGAGGCATTCGCCTTTGCCGGCGAAAAGCTCGCTGCGATCCAGCGCGCGCATGGCGCGAATTCGGTGGCGGCGTATCTCGGCAATCCGAACGCGCACCATTTCGGCAGCATCGCGTACGCGCCGGCATTTTTGCGCGCGCTGAAATCGCGCAATATTTTTTCCGCGTCCAGTGTCGATCAGTGGCCGCATCAAGTGGTGATGTGGGCGATGTACGGGCACCAGTTTTTGTTGCCGATTCCAGACATCGATCACTGCGATTACATGCTGATGCTCGGTGCCAATCCGATGGCGTCGATGGGCAGCCTGATGACGGCGCCGGGCATTGCAAAACGCCTCAAGGCGCTGTGCGCGCGCGGCAAACTCGTGGTGATCGATCCGCGTCGTAGCGAAACCGCCGAGGTAGCGAGCGAGCATATTTTTATTCGTCCGGGTAGCGATGCGTTGTTCCTGATCGCGTTGTTGCAAGCATTGCAACGCAGCGGTCCGGCGCGGCTCGATCATTACGCCGGCAAGCTCAAGGATTTCGATATCGCGCTGGCGAGCATCGCGCATTTCGACAACGAACTCATCGCCGCGCGTACCGGCATCAGCACGGTGCACGTCGAGCGTATCGCCACCGAGTTGTACGCGGCGCCGCGCGCTGCGGTGTACGGCCGCATGGGACTTTCGACGCAGATGTTTGGCACGCTGGCGCAATGGTTGTTGCAGCTCATCGCGATCTATACCGGCAATCTGGATCGGCCCGGCGGCATCGTGCCGAACGATGCCATCATCAGCCTCACCGGCCCGGGCACCGCTCGCGGTCACCACGGCGCATGGCGCAGCCGCGTGCGTGGTCTGGCGGAATTCGCCGGTGAATTGCCGGTATCGGCGCTGGCCGAAGAAATCCTCACACCCGGCGACGGCCAGGTTCGTGCGCTGATCACGAGCGCCGGCAATCCGGTGTTGTCGACGCCGAACGGTCGCGCGCTGGAAGGCGCGCTGGCATCGCTGGATTTCATGCTCTCGATCGATGTGTACATCAACGAAACCACACGGCATGCGGATCTGATTCTGCCGCCGGTTTCTTCATTGACGCAGCATCACTACGATCTCATTTTCAACGGCTTTGCGGTGCGCCGCGTGACGCGATTGAATACGCCACTGCGTGCGCAAACCGAACACGAACGCGGCGACTGGGAAATCTTCAATGCGCTCGGCGCGGCGTACAGCGACGCTGCCGGCAAACCGTGGACGCCACTGCCAGCGCCGGAACAGATGATTGCGGCCGGCCTCAAACACGGCG
>JANXUW010000575.1 GCA_025351985.1 Pseudolysobacter sp. | reverse complement strand
CTTGAAGTACCAACGAAATAGCCCCTTGACGGAATACCATTCTTTGATTTTTCGGCTCATGTTTCTTTAGCCAAGCGGTTATATTTTTCGGCTACAGAGTCAGTGAATCCCCACGCCAATCCCCACGCCGAAATGAAACTGCGGCCCGTCGTTCTGGAATCCCTGTCGCCACAGATGATGATTGGCGGCTTGCAGCAACGGATACGCGTAGTCTTGCTCATCGAGCTGGCCTGAGCGCACGCCGAGCAGGTGGCCGCTGAACGTGACGAACCTGCCTTGTGGATAATCGAGGCTTTCGACGTAGCCCGGGAGCACCACGATGAAACGTCCTTCGGTCGGTTTGTCGAGCAGCGGACGCTGGCCTTCGTTGAGCGGATAAGCGAGAATTTCGATTTCGCTGCTGTCGTTGCTATTGCGCACGGCGATGATCGAGCCGCCCCAGACGATTTCGGCATCATGATACCGTTCCGGCGCAGCGGCGACGGCTTGCGGCGCATCGCTGACCGCGATCACGCTGGTGTGCAGCACTGGCGCCTGCGTGCAACCGGCTAGCGCGGCGGTCAAAACGATGACGAAAAAATGACGGTACAAATAGCTGCGGAGTAGTCTCATGGCAATAGTCGAGTGGCGGGAACAGGCGTTGCTATTCTCCACCGATCCGGCCCTGTTGGATATTGATTTGATCCACCGATTTCTCAGCGAGGAATCGTACTGGGTACCGGGCATCGCGCGCGAGTTGGTCGAGATCGGCATCGCCAATTCGCTGTGTTTCGGCGTGTATGCCGAAGGCACGCAGATCGCCTTTGCGCGCGTCGTCACGGATTACGTCGGCGTCGGTTACCTGGCCGATGTGTTCGTGATCGCCGAACGCCGTGGGCAGGGCGTCAGCAATCGGCTGATGCAGTTCGTGCTCGCCCACCCGCAATTGCAACGGCTGCGCCGGTTCATGCTGGCGACGCGCGATGCGCATGCACTGTATGCACAGTTCGGTTTCACGGCTTTATCCGCGCCGCAGTCATTCATGGAGCGCTTCGATGCAGAGGCGTTGCTGCGCAGCTAAATAAAGCAACGAGGTAGGTCGGAAAAGCGTAGCGCCTTCCGACAACAGCCGACTCGAGTTCTATGTTGCCAATGTCGGATAACGCGGCCTTGCCGCTCATCCGACCTACCGGCATCGGGCGGATATGGAACAATGGGCGCATGTCAAATTATCGGCGCAATCGGGTGCCCGGCGGCACATATTTTTTCACAGTCAATCTGCTTGATCGAAGCAGTCGATTACTGACCGAAAATATCGACGCCTTCCGCGCAGCAGTGCGACAGGTGCGCGCGCGAAATCCTTTCCATATCGATGCGTGGACGGTATTACCCGACCATACGCATTGCGTCTGGACACTGCCGCCCGGCGACACGGATTATTCGGCGCGATGGAAGGCGATCAAAATCGCCTTTGCCAAAACCTTGCCGAAAACTGAGCGATTGTCCGCGGTGCGGCTGCGCAAGGGCGAACGTGGTATCTGGCAGCGTCGGTTCTGGGAGCACACCATTCGCGACGAGCGAGACTATGCGGCGCATATTGATTACGTGCATATCAATGCGTTCAAGCATGGACTCGTGCGACGGGTTGCGGATTGGCCTTATTCGACGTTTCATCGTTATGTTGAGGCCGGAATCTATCCGTCTGATTGGGCTGGGAAGATGGATATTCTTGTGGTTGGCGAGAGGTGAGCATTGTCGGATAACGCGGCTGTGCCGCTCATCCGACCTACGAATTGGCGGAGCGGCGCGTAGACGCGTAGGTCGGAAAAGCGTAGCGCCTTCCGACAAAACGTTATTCCCCGACGAGCCAATCGAGCGAATAGCTGCTCCCTGCAGCGGTGGCCAATTCACGCTGCAATACTGGCATCAATTGTTCGAGCTGCTGGTCGAACTGCCACGGCGGATTGATCAACAACATGCCGCAGCCGTTCAGACGCAGCGGTGAGGTATCGGGTTGCAACAACAACTCGGCGACCAGCACCTTGCGGATTCCGCGGGTCTTGAACCAGCGATGGAACGGCATGATCTGCTGGCGCAATTTGATCGGATACCACACCGCGTACATGCCAGTCGGCCAGCGTGCGTAGGCATTGGCGAGCGCGGATTCGATGATGCGGAATTCGTCGTCCTGTGCCTCGAACGGCGGGTCGATCAGCACGAGGCCGCGACGTTCCTTCGGTGGCACAAACGCCTTCAGCGCTTCGTAACCGTCGCGCTGATGCACGGCGATACGTGGATCGTTGCGCATGAGCTGACGCAGCTTGTGCGCCTCGTCGATTTGCAGCTCGCACAGTTGCGCGCGATCGCCCTCGCGCATGCAACGGCTCGCGAGCAGCGGCGAGCCGGGATAAATCGAGATCGCGCCATCTGCTTGCGATTTATCGTGGTCTGACTGATCGCGATTGAGCGCCAGCAATTCGTCGAGATAACGCCGCAACAAAACCGGTGGATTTTTTACCGCCAGCAAGCGTTGCACGCCGGCCAGATGTTCGCCGGTCTTGTTCGATTCTTCGTCGCGCAAGTCATAACAGCCCGCCCCGGCGTGTGTGTCGATGTAGCAGAACGGCGTGGCCTTCGCCTTCAGCGCATCGAGCAAGCCCAGCAGCACGGTGTGCTTGAGGACGTCGGCAAAATTTCCGGCGTGGAAGGCGTGACGGTAATTCATGCGTGGCGAGCGAAAGAAGGCGGAGGGTGCCAAGTATAACGACGGGCTCGCGCGCCGGGTTGCGCAAAGATTGGGTAGCGAGGCGCGCGGCTGCATGACTTTCGGCTTATCAAAAGTGCGTCGCAGTTGTTACAGTAGCCGCACTTTTCCGGGGAGATGGAGCAGCGATGAAACTTTTTTTCAAGATACTGGGCGCGTTGATCGCACTATTTGTTGTTTTAGTTGGCGCGGCTCTGATTCACGTGATTTATTTCAAGCCATACAAGGTCGACTGGTTCTACGATCGCGTGTTCGCGCAGTTCGCGCTGGACAGCCCGGAGATGCTCAGCAGCATGCGCATCCTGCCGCCGTCGCTGGATTTCTACAGCGACAAGTTCGACGACGCCTCGGTCGCGCACGAGGCGAAACAGGTGCAGCTGGTCAAGGACGATCACGCCATGCTGTTGCAATACGATCGCAGCAAGCTCGATCGCGAAGGCCAGCTTTCCTACGATGTGCTTGAATATTTCCTGCGCATCCAGGTCGAGGGCGACCAGTTCCGCGATTACGATTTCCCGGTCAACCAGATGTTCGGCATCCAGAGTTCGCTGACCAATTTCATGACCGGCACGCATCAGGTGAAGTCGGAAGGCGATGCGAAAAACTATATCGCGCGCCTCAACAAGTTTCCGCTCAAGTTCGATCAGGTGATCGAAGGCCTGCGTTTGCGCGAGAGCAAGAACATCATCCCGCCGAAATTCACGGTCGAGGAAGTGCTCAAGCAGATGGCCGGCTTTACCGCCAAACCATCGAAGGAAAATCCGCTGTATGTGAGCTTCAAGGACAAGCTCGACAAGATTCCGGCGGACCAGCTCGACCAGGCCAAACGTGATTCGCTGCTCGCCGGCGTTGATCAGGCGATCCAGCAAAACGTATATCCGGCGTACAAGAAACTCAGCGACTATTTCACCCAGCTGCAGCCGAAAGCGCAAAGCAACGATGGCGCCTGGCATCTGCCGAACGGCGATGCGTATTACGCCTATCGAGTGCGCGAGGAAACCACCACCGACATGACGCCGGAGCAGGTGCATCAGCTCGGCCTGAGCGAAGTCACGCGCATCACCGCCGAGATGGATGAAATCCTCAAGGGGCAGGGACTGAGCGATGGTCCGAT
>JANXUW010000555.1 GCA_025351985.1 Pseudolysobacter sp. | reverse complement strand
TGAAAATCCGCTTCAAGTGTACGCCGATTTCTCCGCCGCCCGGAGAAATCGGCAGCACTTCGCGCAGCAAGAAAAACCGTTGGAGCTGGGGCCAACGTTCCGTTTTTTTTCTGCTCGCGATAGTCGTGATCGCGCTTTTTTTCGACCGCATTTTTCCGCTGCCGTTGCCCGATGCCGGCGGACAAGGCGGCGCGATCGTGCTGGCGCGCGACGGCACGCCGCTGCGTGCGTTCGCCGATGCCTCCGGCATCTGGCGTTATCCGGTCACGCCGGAACAAGTCTCGCCGCTGTATCTCGAAACCTTGCTGA
Organism: Pseudolysobacter sp.; assembly: GCA_025351985.1. GTDB lineage: Bacteria > Pseudomonadota > Gammaproteobacteria > Xanthomonadales > Rhodanobacteraceae > Pseudolysobacter. The sequence continues at coordinate 6,377 of JANXUW010000555.1, read as the reverse complement.
ACTATGAGGATCGCTGGTTCTACCAACATCCGGGCATCAATCCGCTCGCGCTGCTGCGTGCATTCGGGCAAATGCTGCTGCATCGGCACATCGTCTCGGGTGGCTCGACCTTGACCATGCAGGTCGCGCGCATCATCGATCCGCATGCGCGTTCGTTCGGCGGAAAACTCTGGCAAGTCGCGCGCGCGCTGCAACTCGAAGTGCATTTGAGCAAGCGCGAAATTCTCACGTTGTATCTCAATTACGCGCCGTATGGCGGCACCATCCAGGGCGTGCAGGCGGCGAGTTACGCCTACCTCGGCAAATCCGCGGATCGCCTGAGCCACGCCGAGGCCGCGCTGCTCACCGTGCTGCCGCAATCGCCAAGCCGCTGGCGTCCAGATCGCGATGCGGCACGTGCGCAGATCGCACGCGACAAGGTGCTGCAGCGCATGGCCGATCTGCAGATCTGGAGCAAGGCGCAAGTCGACGATGCACGTATCGAGGCAGTCAGCGCGCGTCGCCTGATACCACCGCTGAAAGCCGCGTTGCTGGCCGAGCGCTTGTACGAAGTCACGCCCGGGCAACGCAATATTGCCACCACGATCGACAACGAAATGCAGAGTGCGATGGAAGCGCGCGTCGCGGCGTATCTCACGCATTTGCCGGATCGAACCTCGGCGGCGATGCTGATTGTCGACAATGCCAATCTCGATACCCTCGCCTATGTCGGTTCGGGCGCATTCGCCGATGAGGCGCGCCTCGGCCATGTCGACATGGTGCGCGCGTGGCGTTCGCCGGGCTCGACCTTGAAGCCGTTTTTGTACGGACTCGCACTGGACGATGGACTGATCGACTCCGAAAGTCTGTTGCTCGATGCACCACAATCGTTCGGCGATTATCGGCCCGGCAATTTCAGCGCGACGTTCAACGGCCCGATCGGCGCCGCCGAAGCGCTGCGTCTGTCGCTGAATGTGCCGGCGGTGGATTTGCTCGATCGTGTCGGGCCGGCGCGTTTTGTCGCGCGACTCGGCAATGCCGGTCTGAATATCAAATTGCCGACGGGCGCCGAACCGAACCTGTCGATCATTCTTGGCGGCGGCGCGGTGCGGCTGGAGGATCTGGTTGGTGCGTATGCGGCGTTGAATCGCAACGGAGTCGCGGCGCATCCGCGGCTGCGTCCAGACGATCCGTTGATCGAACGCAATGTTCTGTCCGAAGGTGCGGCGTGGATCGTGCGCGCAATGCTGGAGGCGAATCCGCGGCCCGGTTATGCACCGGGTACGTTCGATCTCACAACGCGACCGCGCGTGGCGTGGAAAACCGGCACAAGCTACGGCTTTCGCGATGCATGGGCGCTCGGTACAACGCGGCGTTACACGATCGGCGTGTGGATCGGTCGACCCGATGGCACACCGCTGCCCGGCCAATACGGCGCGGTAACAGCGTTGCCGTTGCTGTTCCAGGCAATCGACAGCCTGCCGCGTAGCAGCGTTGTATTGTTGCCCGATGTGCCGCCGCCGAGCGTAAGCAGCGCGGACATTTGCTGGCCGCTCGGGCTGGTCTTTGATGCCGCCGCGCCTGAACTTTGCCATCGCAAATTCACTGCATGGGTATTGAACGGCGTGATTCCACCGACCCTGCCGGAGCGCGAAGCGAATATCTGGAGTTCGGGCAATATCGGCTTTCGCGCCGATGCAAAAACCGGTTTGCGCCTGAGTGCGGATTGCCATCATGCGCAGGAAAAAACCGCGCAGATCGCGCGCTGGCCGGCGCTCGCTTATCCATGGCTGAGTCGCGCGCAACGCCAGCAAGCGAGCTTGCCCGCACTCGCGGCCGACTGCGCCGCCGATGCGCTGGATGGCGGCAACAGTCTGCGCATCGAAGGCGTCACGCCGAACGCCGCCATCGCACGCGCGCCTGGCAGCGACAAGCCCGCCACGCTGAGCCTGCGCGCAATCGGCGCGAACACACGCGTGATGTGGTTGATCAACGGCAAACTCGAAGGCGAAACCGTCGGCAACAAGGCATTCGAGCACCCGTTTCCAGCGCCCGGCGCGCAGACCATCACGGCGATGACCGCAAGCGGCCTGTACACGCAAATCGAGATTCAGGTTTTGCGCTGATCCGACCGCGCCGGGACGTGAATCGCAGCGATGGAAATTACCAACTCGCAATTCCTGTGCGCTGTTTCCGTGTTGGAGAATCCATCGCGTGGCATAAACAAATTCGCGTTATATTTTTTTACTTGCCAAAACTATATTTGCCTTGACAAGTATATACCAGCGAGTACAGTATATGCGCCATGTCAGCCAACGATGCCAGCAACAAGAGTCGCCAAAACACCGCAGCGCGTGAAGAAAGCTTTGGCCAACTCATCGGCAACGTGCGCAGCGCGTTGTTGAATCGGCTCGAACGCGAGTTTGCCAAACAAGGCAGCGAACTCAATTTCACGCAGTATCTGGTGATGAAAAAACTTTCGACCGAAGTGCCGATGACCGCGACCGAACTGGCGCGCTCGATCAGTCACGACGCTGGCGCGATGACGCGCTTGCTCGATCGACTGACCGAGAAAGGTTATCTGCGCCGCTTGCCGCACGCGCAGGATCGGCGCGCGCTGCAGATCGAAATTACCGAAGCCGGGCGCGACGTGTGGCTGCGCATGAACAAATCGGCGACCACCGTGATGGAGGTGGCCTTGCACGGAATTGGCACGGCTGACCGTGAAAAATTAACCAGCGTATTGAAACAGATTCAAGCCACATTGCAGCAAGAAAACGATAGTCCCCGCTACTATTTGACGCCCCCATGCATCTGAAATCTGCTCTTTCCTCACTCGCCATTGCACTTTCGGTGGCCGGTTGCGCCAGCATGGAAGGCCTTGCCACGCACGGTCAGCCGCGCGACAGCAACAGCCTTGCCGCAAGCAAATCCTTCGCTGCGCTGAAAGTCTCGACCGCCACTTGGCCGCGCCACGACTGGTGGCAGGATCTCGGCGATTCCGCGCTCGATGGCCTGATTGCCGAAGCGCTGCAAGGCAATCCCGATCTCGCCATCGCCGATGCGCGCGTGCGCCAGGCGCTAGCACAGGTTCAAGCCACCGATGCGCTGCGCAAGCCGACGGTCAAGGCCAGCGCGGGCACCACCGGCGTGCGCATTCCGCAGACAGTGATCCCGGAGCCGTTCGGCGGACATTACGCCACGGTCGATCAAGCGATACTAAGTTTCAGCTACAGCTTCGACCTGTGGGGCGGCAAACGTGCCGCGTGGGAGGCGGCCCTCGGTCAGGCGCGTGCCGCCGATGTCGATGCGCAGGCCGCGCGGCTGACCTTGTCGGCGAATGTCGCACGGGCCTATTCGCAGTTGGGTTACGCGTTCATCAGCAAGGATCTGGCGCAGGCAGAAATCGATCGCACCAATACCTTGCTCGATCTCACGCGTCAGCGCGTAAATGCCGGTATCGACAATCAACTGCAGTTGCGCCAGACCGAAAGTTATCTCGCGAGTGCCGACGAGCGCTTCGCCGAAGCCGAACTCGGCATCGCGATGAGTCAGGTGACACTGGCCGGTTTGCTCGGTCAAGGCCCGGATCGCGGACTAAGCATCGCGCGTCCGCAAGCGCTAAAGCCTGAAGCGGTCGCGTTGCCGAGCACCCTGCCCGCCGAACTGCTCGGCCGTCGTCCGGACGTGGTCGCGGCGCGTTGGCGCGTCGAGGCCGCGACGCACGATATCAAGGTCGCGCAGACGCAGTTTTATCCGAACCTGAACTTGAGCATCGCCGCCGGACTGGCGTCGATGGATATCGGCAAATTTCTCAGCGCGGGCAGCCGTTTTGGCGAACTCGCGCCGGCGATCTCGCTACCGATTTTTGATGGCGGTCGCTTGCGCGCAAACCTCGACAACAAGGATGCCGAATACGATCTCGCGGTCGCGCAGTACAACAAAATTCTGGTCGGCGCGCTCAACGAGATCGCCAGTCGCCTGACTCAGCTGCATTCGTTCGACCAGCAACTCGCCGCCGAACAACGCGCCTATGACAGCGCCAAAGCGGCGTGGGATCTGGCGATGCTGCGCTACAAGAATGGCGTCGGCAGTTATCTCGAAGCGCTCAGCGTACGCCAGGCGTTGCTGGTCGCCGAGCAGGGCCTGGCCGATCTGCAACGCCAGCAGATCGACATTTCCGTGCAATTGATCGAAGCGCTGGGTGGCGGATTCAACGACAGCGAAGCCACCCCGGCACCGATTCCGGCAAACAGCATTACACCCCCGATTTCCTGAGGCATCCCATGAGCAACGAAACTTCCAATCCCGGTTCTGCCAATACTGCGACGCCGAAAAATGCCAGCAAACGGCGCTGGATGCTGCGCGGCCTCGCCGCCGTCTGCGTAATCGCCGCGATCGTGCTGACAGCGTGGTATTTCGTGGTCGCACGCTGGTACGAAAAAACCGAAGACGCCTACATCGACGGCAACGTCGTGCAGATCACGCCGCTGGTGGCGGGCACCGTCATCAGCATCGGCGCCGACGACAACGATCTCGCACAGGCCGGCCAGACCTTGATTGAATTCGATCCGAGCGATGCACGCGTGGCGCTGTCGCAAGCCGAAGCCAATCTCGCGCGCGCGGTGCGTCAGGTGCGCGGCTTGTTCAGCAACGTCAGCAGTCTCGAAGCCGATCTCAACGCCAAACAAGTGTCGCTGGACAAGGCGCGCGCCGATTACCAGCGCCGCAAGAATCTGGCAACGAGCGGCGCAATCTCAAACGAAGAGCTGGCGCATGCGCGCGAAGCGTTGGCCGCAGCGGAAAGCGCGATGGCCGGATCGAAACAGCAACTCGAAACTTCGAAGGCGCTGGTCGACGACACCGCGATCGCCTCGCACCCCGAAGTCTTGTCGGCAAGCGCGGCGTTGCGCCAGGCCTATCTCGCCACCGTGCGCACGACCTTGGTTGCGCCGGTCACGGGTTATGTCGCGAAACGTTCGGCGCAGGTTGGTCAGCGCGTGCAGGCCGGCACGCCGCTGATGGCGGTGGTGCCGCTCGGCCAGGCCTGGGTCGCGGCGAACTTCAAGGAGACGCAACTGCAACACATGCGCCTCGGCCAGAAGGTCAAGCTGCGTTCGGATCTGTATGGCAGCGACGTCGAATACAACGGTCGCATTTCCGGCCTCGGTGTAGGCACCGGCAGCGCGTTCTCGCTGCTGCCGGCGCAGAATGCCACCGGCAACTGGATCAAGATCGTGCAGCGTGTTTCGGTACGCATCACGATCGATCCGAAAGAACTTCAGCAACATCCCCTGCGCGTCGGTTTGTCGATGGCAGCGGAAGTGGATCTGCACGATCAATCCGGCCAGGTGCTGTCGCAGCAGGCGCGTACCGAGCCGGTGTTCTCGACGGACATCTACAAACAGCAGCTCAGCGAAGGCGACGCCCTCGTCGATCGCATCATCCGCGAGAACATGGCGCAGGTCGCTGGCGGCGATGCCAGCGGCAACACCTCGCACCAACGCAGCAAACGCTGATCGCGACTGCCCTGTTTGCCGCGATGAGCACGATTTTGTCCGTCGCTGAGAAATCCGGATATGCCGCGCCGGCGTCGACTCGATTCGAGCGATGCCGGCAGCGGCCAACGTCATCGCAACGTAAAAATCGGTTCAAGGATTCCAGGCCATGAGCGCTCCGGCACCAAGCGCACCTCCGTTTCGTCCACCCAATCTCGCGCTCGCAACGCTCGGCCTGTCGCTCGCCACGTTCATGCAGGTGCTCGACACCACCATCGCCAACGTGTCGTTGCCGACGATCGCCGGCAACCTCGGCGTGAGCGCGGATCAAAGCACGTGGGTCATCACCTCCTTCGCGGTCAGCAATGCGATTGCGTTGCCGCTGACCGGCTGGCTGACACGAAGAGTCGGCGAAGTGCGCCTGTTCATCTGGGCGACCCTGCTGTTCACGCTGGCATCGTTCCTGTGCGGTATCGCACAGAGCATGGGCATGCTGATTCTGTTCCGTGTCATCCAGGGCGCGGTCGCCGGGCCGATGTATCCGATCACGCAGAGTCTGCTGATCTCGATTTATCCCGCCGCGAAACGCGGTCAGGCGCTGGCGCTGCTAGCGATGGTGACCGTGGTCGCGCCGATTGCCGGTCCGATTCTCGGGGGCTGGATCACCGATAATTACAATTGGCCGTGGATCTTTTTCATCAACGTGCCGATCGGCATTTTTGCCTGCAGCGTGGTCGCCAGCCAGATGCGCGAGCGCCCGGTTTTCCTCGAACGACCGAAGATGGATTACGTCGGCCTGATCACGCTGATCATCGGCGTTGGCGCGTTGCAGATTTTGCTCGACAAGGGCAATGACGAAGACTGGTTCCAGTCCACGTTTATCGTCGCGCTGGCGATCAT
>JANXUW010000518.1 GCA_025351985.1 Pseudolysobacter sp. | reverse complement strand
GCGAGCGGCACACTGGGCGGCGCGGCGCTGACCTTGAATGCGGACGGCAGTTTTGTCCTCGGTGCGCCGACCACGGCAGGCACCTACACTTTCCTCTATCGCATCGGCAACAGTCAGGGCACCTCGGGCGGTATCGTCACCGTGCAGGTGAACGAAGCGCCCGCGTTCACGAGCGCGAACACGGCCACCTTCAACGTTGGTTCGGTAAGCAGTTTCAGCATCACCAGCACGGGCACACCGAACGCGACGATCAGTGAATCGGGCGCCTTGCCGAGCGGCGTGATCTTCACGCCCGGCAGCGGCGGCGCGGCGACCTTGTCGGGCACGCCGGCGGCGGGCACATCGGGCAGTTACCCGCTGACGCTGACAGCCAGCAACGGCGTTGGCAGTCCAGCAACACAAAGTTTCACACTGGTCATCACGGAAGGCCCGGCGATTACCAGCGCGATCACCACAACCTTCACGGCAGGCACGGCCGGCACTTTCACCGTCATCGGCTCGGGCGCACCGACACCGACTTTGAGCGAGAGCGGCGCGCTGCCGAGCGGCGTGACCTTCACCGCGGCGAGCGGTGTACTCAGCGGTACAGCGGCCGCAGGCACGGGCGGTTCCTACCCGATCACGTTTACCGCGAACAACGGCATCGGCAGCCCGGCCACGCAGAACTTCACGCTGATCGTCGATCAGGCGCCGGCAATTACCAGTGCAGCAACGACCACATTTACCGTCGGTAGCGCGGGCACGTTCACTATCACCACGACGGGCAATCCGAATGCGGCGATCAGCGAAACAGGTACATTGCCCAGTGGCGTGACATTGGTGGATGGCGGTAATGGGACCGCAGTCTTGTCCGGTACGCCGGCCGCGGGCACCGGCGGCAGTTATCCGATCACGATCACCGCCAACAACGGCATCGGCACGGCAGCAACGCAGAGCTTCACCCTTGTCATCGATCAGGCGCCGACAATTACCAGCGCCAATGCAACGACATTCGTCGCGGGCGCCAGTGCCAGCTTTACCGTAACGGCCAGCGGCGTGCCATCGCCGACTTTGAGCGAAACCGGAACGTTGCCGACGGGTGTGACCTTCGTGCCCGGCACCGGCGTTCTTGCAGGCACAGCAGCGGCCGGCACGGCTGGCAGCTATTCGATCCTATTCACCGCGACCAATGGCATCGGCGTTCCGGCGACGCAGACATTTACCTTGCAGGTCAATGAAGCGCCAGCAATCACCAGCGCCAGCACGACCACCTTCAATGTCGGCTCGGTAAGCAGTTTCAACATCAGCAGCACCGGCACACCGAACGCAACGCTCAGCGAGTCTGGCGTATTGCCGAGTGGTGTGATCTTCACCCCTGGCAGCGGCGGCACGGCGACCTTGTCGGGCACGCCGGCAGCAGGCACATCCGGAAGTTATCCGATCACGCTCACGGCAACGAACGGCGTAGGCAGTCCGGCGGTGCAGAACTTCACGCTCGTCATCAATCAGGGCGCCGCGATCACGAGTGCTAGCAGCACAACCTTCACGGTAGGTGCGGCGGGTACCTTCACGGTTACCGGAGCGGGCGCCCCGGCGCCAACCTTGAGCGAAAGCGGTGTGTTGCCGAGCGGCGTGACCTTTGTCGCGGCCACTGGAATATTGAGCGGCACGCCTGCAGCCGGCACCGGTGGTTCGTATTCGATTACATTTACCGCGACGAATGGCGTGGGTAGTCCGGCGACGCAGAACTTCACGTTGACGATCGACCAGGCGCCCGCCATCACCAGCGCGGCGGCTACCACGTTTACGGTCGGCGCGGCCGGCACGTTCAGTATCATCACGACCGGTAATCCGAATGCGGCGATCAGCAAGACCGGCACTTTGCCGAGCGGCGTGGCCCTGACTGACAACGGCAATGGCACGGCAACCTTGTCTGGCACACCGGCGGCTGGCACGGGCGGCAGTTATCCAGTAGCGATAACGGCGAACAACGGCGTCGGCAGCGCGGCTACACAGAGTTTTACCCTGGTCGTTAATCAGGCGCCGACGATCACCAGCGCCAATGCAACGACCTTTGTGGTCGGGACGTCCGGAAGTTTTACTGTCAGCGCAACAGGTACACCCAGCCCGACCTTGAGCGAAACCGGCGCGCTTCCAACGGGTGTTACGTTCGTCGCGGCAACCGGTCTGCTAAGCGGCACGCCGGCGGCAGGCACGGCCGGTTCGTATCCGATCACATTTACGGCGACCAATGGCATCGGCAGTCCGGCGACACAAACATTCACGCTAACGGTGAATGCGGCGCCATCGATCACGAGCGCCAATACCACCACGTTCAGCGTCGGCTCGGCGGGCAGTTTCAACATCACCAGCACCGGCACACCGAACGCAACCCTCAGCGAATCGGGCGCCTTGCCCAGTGGTGTGATTTTCACGCCGGGTGGCGGCGGTACGGCGACCTTGTCGGGCACGCCCGCAGCCGGAACATCTGGCAGTTATCCGCTCACGCTAACGGCGACGAACGGCGTAGGCGGTCTGGCGACGCAGAATTTTACCTTGGTCATCACCCAGGGTGCTGCGATCACCAGCGCGAACAACACCACATTTACGGTAGGCACAGCCGGCACGTTTAACGTCACCGGCTCGGGTGCGCCAAGCCCTACCTTGAGCGAGAGCGGCACGCTGCCGAGCGGCGTGACCTTTGTTGCGGCCACTGGAATATTGAGTGGCACGCCAGCGGCAGGCGCCGGTGGTTCGTATCCGATCACATTCACGGCGACGAATGGCGTGGGTAGTCCGGCCACACAAAACTTCACCCTGACAGTCAATCAGGCGCCGGCGATCACCAGCGTGGCAACGACCACGTTTACGGTCGGCACGGCCGGAACGTTTACCATCACCACGACCGGC
>JANXUW010000565.1 GCA_025351985.1 Pseudolysobacter sp. | reverse complement strand
TGCCACATGTCGCGGCGCAGTTCGACATCCACGCCGGCGGTGGGTTCGTCGAGGAACAAAATGCGCGGCTCGTGCGACAGCGCCTTGGCGATCAGCACACGCCGTTTCATGCCGCCGGACAGCGTCATGATCTTGCTGTTTTTCTTGTCCCACAACGACAGATCGCGCAGCACTTTTTCGAGATAGACCGGATTCGGCGGCTTGCCGAACAGACCGCGACTGAAGTTCACCGTGGCCCACACGCTCTCGAACGCATCGGTGTGCAATTCCTGCGGCACGAGGCCGATCTTGCTGCGCGCGGCGCGATAGTCGCGCACGATGTCGTGACCGTCGGCAAGCACCGTACCTTCGCTCGGATTGACGATGCCGCAGATGATATTGATCAGCGTGGTCTTGCCCGCGCCGTTCGGTCCGAGCAGCGCAAAAATCTCGCCGCGACGGATCGTCAGGTCGATTTTTTTCAGCGCCTGAAAACCGCTGGAATAGGTTTTGCCGAGGCCGGATACCGAAACGATCGGTTCGGCATCTTGGTTATGGTTGATGGTCGAACTCAGTGCGGATGGCATGGATTTCCAGTCTCATCGAATATCGAAAGATGCGCGTTTCGCCACAATCCGGCGATTGAGCATGGTCAAGTTGGCAGATCAGTCCGGCAAGCCGAATCGTCGTTGCATTTCGCGTTTCCCCACAGCCGTCACGCGTAGCGCACGGCTGTCCAGATCCTGCACGACCCAGCGACGCTTGCGCGCGACATCGAGCAGCGCGGCGCCGAGCGCACCGCCGATGTGGGGACGCCTTTCGCTCCAATCAACACACGCGTACGCAAAACGACGACGAAGATTTCGTGTGGTCTCGATATCGATGCCGAGCTTGCCCAGTACGATCACGCCCTCGCCACTGAGATCGTAAGCGGTGCCATCGGCAGCATCGGTCGACAACCAGCCCAGCTCCACAAAATGATCGTGCAACGCAACCGCCACGGTGCCGGCCATGTGGTCGTAGCACGTGCGCGCGTTGCGCAATCGATTCGGTGTGTTCGGCACAAACCGGTGGCGGCTCGCACCGGCAACCACGGCCAAGGCTTCGAGTGCCGCGGCGACATGGCGGCCGTGCAAACTGTAGTAGCGATGTTTGCCTTGCGCGAGCACATCGACCAGTTGCAATTCTTTCAGCTGCGCCAGATGCACGCTCGCCGTCGATGCGCTCACCTCGGCCACGGTCGCCAGTTCGGTGCTCGTTCGCGCGTGGCCGTCGAGCAAGCTGTAGAGCATGCGCGCTCGCGCGGGTTCACCGATCGACGCGGCGATCCGCGACACCGCCGTATCGACGTTGGTATCAACATTCATACTTTCATCGTAGACGAATCGTTATTGCATCGGCAACTGCAAACTGCGTTCCATGCCATCGGAAAGACTCTCGTCAACGCAAGCTGGTCGTCGCCATATCATCAAGGTCGCGATTGCATTCGGTGCGATGTCGTTTGCCGGCTGCGATACATCGACCGAACCCTCCGTCAGGAAAAATTCCATGACCATCACTTGCTTTATCCGCTATCAGATCGATCCGTTTCAGCGCGACGGTTTCAAGCAATATGCCGAAAACTGGGGGCGTATCATTCCGCGTTGCGGTGGTCATCTGCTCGGCTATTTTCTGCCGCACGAAGGCACCAATGATATTGCCTGGGGCTTGATCGCATTCGCCAGCCTTGCCGCTTATGAGGCTTATCGCGCGCGCTTGAAAGCCGATGCCGAATCGCGCGCGAATTTTGCCTTCGCACAGGCCAAGCGATTCATCTTGCGCGAAGAGCGCAGCTTCGTCGAAATCGTCGAAGGCACATTCGGTTTGCCTTCGACGCTGGGATCGCCCGCGTGATCCTCGGTCAGCTGCATGACGCCGTGTTCGATGATAATCTCGGCGCATCAGCCCTGTGACCGACGTCAAGAAAAACTGCGGTGAAAAACTGCGATACTAGTGCGACAGGGCAGCTCGGCAGGATTCTTTGCACGGTGCACCATCGGTGCCAGGCAGTGGATGATCGCCATAAAAAATCGAGAGAGACTGCACATGAAATTGCGCACGATTTCATTGTTGATATTCCTTGCCGCGACCACCGTTCCTGCGTTTGCCAACGACACCATATTCGCCAGCGAATTCGAGCCGGTATGGGTGGCGGGTTATCACGTCGGTTACCAGAAGGCCATGTATCCGACCGCCGTCATCGACTACGCCGCACTCAGCCACATCAACATCGGCGCCATCGTACCCAACGCGGATGGCACGCTCGATACAACATTCAGCATCGACACCACCAGTGGTCCGATCTGGGCAAAAGCGGTTGCGACTGCGGCACACGCGGCGAATCGCAAGACCATCCTAATGATTGGCGGCGCGGGCGCCAACAATTGGCAGGGTGCGGCCAGTAGCACCCACCTCGCGACGTTTGTCAGCAAGCTCATCGGGCAAATGGATAGCCTCGGCGGCGACGGCCTCGATCTGGATTGGGAGCCGTTGAACACGAGCGATTACACCATGTTCACCAATCTGGTCGCGGCACTGCGCACAGCGCGACCGGGCATGATCATCACCATGCCGGTTGGCTGGACCAACTCCAATTTCCAGACATCGGATTCGTTCTACGGCACCATCGCGAAGCAGCTCGATCAGATCAACATCATGTCCTACGACATGGAATGGCCGGCGGGTGGCTGGAAGAGCTGGTTCACCTCGGCGTTGCATGGCGAGTCCGGCACCACGCCGAGTTCAATCGACAGCAGCGTGGATTTTTACCTCGCCTCCGGCGTGCCGCGCAGCAAGCTCGGCATCGGCATCGGGTTTTATGGCGTGTGTTGGCATGGCGTGACCGGACCGCGCCAGGTGATAGGTTCCGGTGCGGGCATCACCGGCAGCGACAATACTTTCAGCTACAGCACGATTGTCACGCAATACAATACGCCGGCGAACGCGGCGAATTACCATTACGACAGCACATCGGAAATGCCGTGGCTGGGATCGGCGACAGCGTTTGGTCCAAACTCGTGCAACTTTTTGTCGTATGAAAATCCGCAATCGGTCGCCGCCAAAGGTGCGTATGCGAATCGCAACGGCCTCGGCGGCACGATCATCTGGACAATCGGGCAGGGGTACATATCGACGGCATCTGCAGGCCAACAAAATGCGTTGCTCGATGCGGTGAATACTGCGTTCCATCCGACAAATTGAGCTTGCGCTGAAGACAAAAAAGCCCGGCGCGCGACCGGGCTTTTTTTTTGCGCGAGGGCGTTACTGAAGATGCACGGGCGATACGAACAAGGTCGAAGGATCGGTCGTGATCTTGCTGAAGCTCAGGCCTGCCGAGCCGGCCGTCGCTGCTGTCCCTGTTCCCGAACTTCCGCCCTTGCCGCCCGAGCCGCCACCGCCTCCAGCGAAGCCATTGGCGTTGGTGCCAGTACCGGCCGCTCCGCCAGCTACTGTGGTAGTGCCTGCGGTAATCGATGCTCCGAACAGGTTGATGATGCCGCCGCCGCCGCCACCGGAAGCGCCGCCGCCAGAGGCTCCGGCAAGCGAATTGGCGCCAGGGCCACCAATGGCGGAAAGCGTGCCGCTATTGGTGATGCCGGCTTTGGCAGCCAGCACGATAATGCCGCCGCCGCCACCGCCGCCACCGTTGCTGGAGCCGGCAACAATCGGGGTGCCGGTAGCGCCGTCCGCGTGTATCGATGCACCGCCGTTGATGGTGATGGAACCGTTGGAGAGAATTACCACCGTGCCTCCTCCTGCCGCATTGGTGGCGGTAGTACCAACGCTGAAAGGCCCAACGCCGCCGCCGATCGGACCCGGATTCACCAATAGCCTGGCAAGCAGCGGATTGACTGCACCACCACCCGGCACAATGCTCCCGCC
>JANXUW010000468.1 GCA_025351985.1 Pseudolysobacter sp. | reverse complement strand
GCAGTTGCTGCATCAAAAAAACGGACAGACATGTCGTCGGTAGCCGATGCTACTTTCCTGCCATCACGTGTAATGGCAACACCATTCACTGCGATGCGTAAATCCCGATGAAAAACATGCTTGTCGCAATATCCCGCTGGCACACACTCGCGGATGGCCTGGCGCGTCGTCAGGATAATTTCCTGTTGCTGCGTTTTCTCGCCGCCAGCATGGTCATTTACGGTCACAGCTACGCACTGTCCGGCATGCAGAAGCAGGACATTTTCGTGCGCCACGGTCTGCCTTTCAGCGGCACGATTGCCGTGGATATGTTTTTCGCGGTTAGCGGCTTCTTGGTGACAGGCAGCCTCATGCGTAGAAGCAACGTGATCTCGTTTGTCTTGGCACGCGCATTACGCCTGTTTCCCGCTTATGCCGCCTGCCTTGTGCTCTGTGCCTTTGTGCTGGGGCCGCTACTCACCACACTGCCGCTCCGCGAGTATTTGCACAACCCCGATACGCTGGCATATGTCTGGGCCAACCTGGGATTTCAGAACCTTCGTTGGGATCTGCCCGGAGTATTCGTACACAATCCGTACACCGGCACGATCAATGGCTCGATCTGGACATTGCCCGCCGAGGCCAGCATGTACTTGTGGCTAGCCGCGCTGGGGTTGTTCGGGATTTTCAAATGGCGTTGGCTTGCCAGTATCGTGCTGATCGCGCTGACGGTTTTTGGCTGCATGCAGTGGATGGATGTACCGATGCTGGTGCACAACCCTCCTTATGCCCGCTTTGCTGCGATATTTGTGCTGGGATCATTTTTCTATCTACACCGCGAACGTATTCCGCTAGGTCATGGATGCATGCTCGTGCTGGCATTGCTGGCCTATTTCACGCACAACACCGGACTATTTGTGTATGCACTTGGTTTAGCTGAAGCCTATTTCTGCTTCTGGTTTGCATACTGTATTCCCTGGTACGGATTCAATCGCTTCGGTGATTATTCTTACGGTATTTATCTGTGGGGATTCCCGTGCCAGCAATTTGTGGTAGCGCTGCTCGATAATCCACGGCCATCGCAGATCAGCCTATGGGCGTTTCCGCTGGCGCTGATCATTGCCATCGTGTCCTGGCACTGCCTTGAGCAGCCGGCGTTGCACCTCAAGGATTGGCAGTTTTGGAACAAACTTGGCATCTCGCGCGCCAAGCCTGCCGCAATACCTGCCGTGAATTCGGATAACACCGATGCTGTTTAACTCCCTCCACTTCGTCGTTTTTTTCCTGATCGTACTCGCGCTCAATCAGTGCCTGCGCGCGCTGCCGACGCTGCAGAAATGCATGCTCCTACTCGCGAGTTATTATTTCTACGGCCAGTGGCATTGGGAATACCTGCTGCTGATCTGGTTCTCCACGATCGTGGATTACCTGATCGGTCTTCAGTTGCCGCGCAGTTCGAATCCGAAGCGGCTGGTGATCATCAGCGTGATCGTCAACATCGGTTTTTTGGCGATCTTCAAATACGCCAACTGGCTGATCGCGAGTTTCAACGGCGGCGCCGATGCGCTCGGCGCCACTTGGCATATCACGCCGATCGACCTGCTGCTGCCGGTCGGCATTTCGTTCTACACGTTCCAGAGTCTGAGCTACACCATCGACGTCTATCGCGGCGTGATGGCGCCGCGGCGCCGCCTGCTCGACTACGCCCTCGCGGTGGCGTTTTTTCCGCAGCTCGAAGCCGGGCCGATCGTACGTGCGCGCGAATTTTTCATCGAGCTCGATGGTCCGCGCAATGTCGCACTGAGCGACGTGCAACGCGCGCTCGTGCTGATCGCGTTCGGCTTCGTCAAGAAGATGGTATTCGCCGATACGCTCGCGGGTTTTGTCGACCCGGTTTTCGATCATCCCGAGGGCGCGCATTTCTGGGATACGCTGCTCGGCGTCTACGCGTTTGCGTTCCAGATCTATTGCGATTTCTCGGGTTATACCGACATTGCGATCGGCTGCGCGTTGCTACTCGGCATCCGATTTCCGCAGAACTTCAATTATCCGTACATCGCCGAAAGTCTGCAGGATTTCTGGCGGCGCTGGCACATGACCCTCTCGCGCTGGCTGCGCGAT
>JANXUW010000452.1 GCA_025351985.1 Pseudolysobacter sp. | reverse complement strand
GGCAGCATCAATAACCCCTTGTTCGTCACGCAAGCGCTGCAACTGACCGGCAGCGGCTTTGCCGGCGATAGCGAAGGCTCCGGCGGTGGTACCAACAGCAGCGCGACCAACTCGCCGCTGCTGCAGTTGCGGCGCATCGACAACGAACAAATGGCGTGGATATCTCCCGCCGTAAATTCGAGTCGATCCGATACGAGTTACACCAGTGCGCCGCTGTCCGGCCTGCTGCCCGGAGCCTATGCGCTGACGATGTTCGTCAACGCCATCCCCAGCATCGCGCAAGTCATTTCGGTGAAAAGCGATGTGCTGTTCGCCGACGGTTTCGATGGCTCTGCGCTGGCACTCAATCAGCACTGATAACGCCACGAGTGCGGGCTATTCAAATCGGTTCGAGGCGATATCCGTGCTGGTAGATCGCCGCGAGTCGCCAGCCGTGCCGATCATCGAGTTCGAGTTTCTTGCGCAGCCGGCTGATGTGCGTATCGACCGTGCGCGTGGATACTTCGGCGCTGAGATTCCACACGTCTTCGAGCAACGAATTGCGGCTGACGATGCGGCCCTGGCGGCGGAACAGATACAGCGCGAGGTCGAACTCGCGATTGGTCAGCTCCACTTCGCGGCCTTCGATACTGGCGACACGGCGCAGCAAATCAAAGAGGTAGACGCCCAGAACGAGCGTATCCATTTTTTCCGCCTCGGCACCGCGACGACGCAACACCGCCGCGATACGCGCGAGTAATTCGGCCTTTTTCGCGGGCTTGCTGACGTAATCGTCGGCGCCGCTGTTGAGTCCCTGCACAATGTCTTCTTCGCGCACGCGAGCGGTAAGAAAAATGACCGGCAAGTTCGGATGCGATGAGGTGCGCAACGCGTGCAGCACTTCGATGCCGCTGCTTTCCGGCAGGTTCCAGTCGAGCAATAGCAGATCGACCGCACCTGCGCCAAGGCGCCGGCGAAATTCTGCGGCAGAACGAAACAAACGCGTGACATAACCGGCCTCG
The DNA here is from genome assembly GCA_025351985.1 of Pseudolysobacter sp. Lineage (GTDB taxonomy): Bacteria > Pseudomonadota > Gammaproteobacteria > Xanthomonadales > Rhodanobacteraceae > Pseudolysobacter. The sequence goes on along the minus strand of JANXUW010000452.1, from coordinate 8,681 downwards.
AGCAACCACGCCTCGATCAGACTGGCTTGATCGGCATCGTCTTCGAGCAAGCCGATCACGAGTTCACTGGTAGTCATCTTTCAATCGCCAGACATGCGCAACACAGAGTGCGCTTCAGAGGGTTTTATCGCAGATATATTCTTTGATCGTAAAGCAAACGAAAATATTTTACTCAATTACGGAGCACAAACGTAAATATGCAATCGCGGGGTCGCCCCCGACACGAAGAAATGCAGTCGCGAAATCAGGCGTAACAGCACTTTTGCGGCAAACTCAAGATCATGATCCGCGCCGCCGGAGTTTGGTGAACTCGGAAAATTCCCACTTGCGCAAAGCCAGCAAAGCGCTGCAGCCGTCACGAACATCCAGCGGCAACCGGGAATCCCGACGCGCCAATTCCTCGAATTCCTGGACCAGCTGAGCGATCGACATTTTCAGTCGCGCCAACGAAGCCGCTGATAACGTGCCGCCGATAAAATGCAGCTCGTCGCTCGGTTCGTCAAAGCGTGCACGCAGGAATTCCGGCGCGACGCGCGTGACGAAGAACTCATGCACCGGGCCATCCTTGCGCCACGAGAAATTTCGTGCCGTGAGTTTCTTGATCCGATTCGGCGGTCGATACGCGATGATCTGCAATGCATCCAGACGCAACAATACGGAAACGAGCGCGTTTTCGTCGAGCGCAAACATCGACATCACTTCGCTCAATTTCCAGTCGTTGACCAACAGATAAGTTACTACCAGCAAGCGCGGCTCACGCACCAGCGCACGCTCCTGCCGCTCGCTGAGCTGGGTCAGCGCGGCACTCGGCAATACGTTGCCCAGCACCAGATCGCCGAGCGACACATCAAGCGCCGCGCAGATGCGATCGAGCCGGCTCAGCGAAAAATCGCCGCGACTGAAATCACGTTTGATCGTCGGTTCGCTGACATCCAGCAGATCTGCCAATTGCCGATACGTGATGCCGCGCTGGCGCAGCAAAGCGCGTATCGATTGCACCACCAATCTCGAACCGTCCATAACGCCCCCGATCGTCACGTATCAATATTTGATACTCGAAGGATAGCATCGTATCAATCGCGCAATGAAAGTTGCAGACGCCGCAATTCCACACCACGCTGCGCTGACACAGACACAATCAACACGCCGAAATCGGCTACCCCATAAGCAAAACTCCATCACACAAAGGATGAACAATGGCATCGGCCACTCTGGATCTGGATACATTCGTACGCGATGCACTGTTGCGCGGAGTCGATCGTGCCAGCGTGCAAAACGCGTTGTTGCATGCGGGATGGGCGCGTGAGCAAACACAGAGCGCGCTCGATGCGTATGCCGATCTCGACTTCCCCGTGCCGGTGCCAAAACCTCGACCGCATTTGTCAGCACGCGATGCATTTTTTTATCTCGTGCTTTTCACCGCGCTTTATCTCAGCGCGTATCACCTTGGCAGTTTGCTGTTCGATCTGATCAATCGCGCGTGGCCCGATCCTGCGATGCAAAATTACTGGGGCTCGCCCGAGGAGAGCATGCGCTGGTCGATCGCGTCGATTCTCATCGCATTTCCGGTCTTCCTGTTTGTATCGCGTCAACTGGGCCTCGCGCTGAGAAAAAGTCCGGTCAAACGGTTGTCTGCCACTCGCCGCTGGCTGACGTATATGACGCTATTCCTGGCGGCCGGATTTCTGATCGGCGATCTGATCACGCTGGTCTACAACGCGCTGGGCGGCGAGCTGACGATACGCTTCGGCCTGAAAGTGATTGTTGCCGGCGTCATTTCCGGGACGATCTTCGGCTACTACCTGTGGGATCTGCGTCGCGACGAGCATGAAGCATGAACACACAAAATCGCATTCGCTTTCTGCTGGTCGGCGCGACGCTGATCGTTATAACTACGCTCATCGCCGGATTGATTGCAATCGGTCCACCCGAACTGCAACGCCAACACAAACTCGACGAACAGCGCGTGGCGGATCTGAAAAATATTTCGCAACATCTGAAATATTACTCGGAACAACACAAGCAACTACCCGCCGATCTTGCCACGCTCGAGAGGCAACCCGGATTGCGTATTCCATCTGATCCGCAATCCGGCGTGGCCTACGAATACGCAACAACCAAAGACGGCGGCTATCGACTCTGTGCGGCATTCGCTCTGGAGTCCGAGCACGGACAAAAGACACGCTTTTATCCGGACACCAGCGAGTGGACACATGGCGCCGGACGCAATTGCTTTGATCGTCAGGCAAGCAAGCTCCCCGCGAGCGATTGACGGTTGCACGTCACCCCAGGGAAACAGCAAGCCATCTAACCCCACAGGAATTCTTATGCCACGCGCCTCACTACCATTTTTGATCGTAATGCCACTGCTGGTTTTGCTATTGGGTGCGAGCGGTTGCGCTTCGTGGGTGGAACCACACAGCATGAGGCAGGCCGGCAGCGTGGTGGATTATTTGTATCCCGATGCGAAGGAGCCTCCGCAACTCGAGCCGACCGTGACACGTCTGCATCCGCCGGTGCGCGTTGGCATTGCGTTCGTGCCGGGCGCTTGCGGTTGCGAGGGCTTGGTCGAGGCGGAAAAACAGAAACTGCTGCAGCGCGTGAAGGATTCGTTCGCGCAATATCCCTACATCGGCAATATCGAGATTATTCCGAGCAACTATCTGCGCACGCATGGCGGTTTCACCAATCTGCAGCAGGTCGCGAGCATGTTCAACATCGAGGCGATCGCGCTGGTGTCCTACGACCAGGTGCAGTTCAACGACAGCAACGCACTCGCAGTATTGTATTGGACCGTGGTCGGCGCTTATGTCATCCGCGGCGACAAATACGATGTGCAGACCATGGTCGATGCCGCGGTGTTCGATGTGAGCAGCCGGAAATTATTGTTCCGCGCGCCGGGCACGAGTCAGGTCAAAGGCAATGCAACGATGGCCAGTTTCAGCGGTCGCAGCCGCGCGGCGCGCGATCTCGGCTATCAGCAAGCAGTCGATCAATTGATTCCGCAACTGCATGCCGAGCTGGACAAGTTCAAGGAGCGCATCAAATCGGATGCCGGATTCAAGGTCGAAAACAAACCGGGCTACAGCGCTGCGGGAGATTTTGGCGGGTTCGGTCTATTGCTGGCGCTGGCCCTGTGCGGAGTCGCTTATGCACGCCGTGCGCAGAGCTGATTGGCCTTGGGTCACTATCGCCGTTGCGACGTTCTGTCTGATGTTCGCCGCGATGCCGGAATCGCTGATCGAACATCTGAGCGGTGATCGTCATTCAATTCTGCACGGCGAATTGTGGCGCTTGTGGAGCGCGCATCTGACGCATTTTTCGTCGTATCACGCAGTGATCGACTCGATAACGCTGTTGCTGATCGGCACGATGGCGGAGTCGATTTTCGGATCGCGCCACATCGCCATGTTGTTGTTGATGGGTGCGCCATTGATTTCGAGCGGCATCACGTTTTTCGCGCCCGCCTTGCTCGATTACCGCGGCGCATCCGCGATCGCTGGCATGCTCGCGACGCTGGCCGGTTTTTCGTTGTGGCAATCACGATCGTCGAGCCGATTGACGCTCGGCATTCTTGCAGCGTGTCTGCTCGCGAAAATCGGCTTGGACGCAATCGGAATGTCGCTGACGCTGACCGATCTGCCGGATCAGGTGCGGATTGCATGGCAAGCGCATTTGCTAGGCGGCATACTCGGTGCGTCAAGCTATTTTGCACTTGCACGCACGCAAAAAACCGACGCCATCGAGCACTTGCTGCGCGCAGATACATCTCGTCTGCGGTAGCGTCGATCGTGCTCAAAACTGGCGCGCCCTCGGCTACGGCGCATCGAGAATAGCCGCATAACCCGCGCGATAGTCCGCATATTTAGGCACAAAACCGCTCGCCCGCAGTCGCATATTGCTGACGCGTTTGTTGCCCAGCGTGTCGCCCGGCGATTTGTCCTCGCGTAAGGGGCGGGCCACACCAAGTTTATCGGCGAGCCAGTCACAGACTTCGCCATCGGCCACCGGCAAATCATCGACGACATTGTAAATCGGATGCACTCGTTGCAAGCCCAGCACATGCACCACCGCGGCGGCGGCATCGTCGACGTGAGTGCGATTTGTATACCGATCCGCACCGGCATGGACTCGCGCTTTTTGCGCGCGGATAGCCTCGATCAAGCGCGTGCGACCCGGGCCGTAAATCCCGGCGAAACGCAGCACACACGCATTCGGAAAATTCTGCAGCAACCACTGTTCGGTGTTCAGTAGAATTTCGCCGTTGAAAGCCAGCGGTCGACACTCGGTTTCTTCATCGACCCATGCGCCGTGATGCTCGCCGTAAACCGCGCTCGATGAGATGAATACGATCCGTCGCAATGTCGTCTCTGCGTGCGGCAATGCCGCGAGAAGATGTTCCAGTCCATCGCGAAAAATTTGCTGATACGCGCCATGCGTGCGCTGCGACGGTGTCGGCAGATACACCAGCGTTTCGATATCCGTGGGCAACGTTTGCAGCGTCGCGGGATCGGTCAGATCGGCCGTTATCGGAATGATTTTCGCCGGCAATGCGCCTGGCGAACGACGCAGGCCGTAAACTTTGCGGCCCTGCGCGAGCAGCAATTTTGCGATGCGGATTCCGCTATCGCCGCAGCCGGCGATCAGGTAGGCGCCGCGTGTATCAGCGCTCACGCCGGTTTGATGGCTCCGGCCGGCGAGCGCGGCAGATAACGCAGCCATACGAGCCACACGCCGAGCGCATCAAGAATGATCAGCGCTTGCCACAGATACAAATGGAACCAGTCGAACCACACCTGATTCCATTGCCCGAGATAAAACAGGCTGATGATGCGCACCAGATTGAGCAGTTGGATCGCGAGAAAACCGAGCGCGATACCGGCCAGCTTGTTTTTCCACGGCGCCGGAAAAGCGAGGATCGCCGACACCAGAATCAGCACCGCCTCGACGCCGTTGCAACCGCGTTCGATCGACACCGCAAAACCGGTCGAGACACTGCGCACGATCTTGCCCTCGACCACCACGCCCTTGTCGAACAAGTGAATCAGCCACACGCACAGATCGGCCAGCAGCGAGGTAAACGGCACGATGACGTAGTCGTCGACCGGCTTCAAAAGCTCCAGCGGAAACAGCACGGCGATGCAGACAAGAAAGATCAGAACGAAACGAATCATGGCAAATCACGCGACAAACGATGCCATAGATTAACCGATTCCTGCCTGCCCTTGCCCGCATCGATGCACGACCCTTGGCAAAAACCCACATCGCGCTGGTAGCATCGGCATATGAATCCCGCCCCCAACTTGTTTTTCATCGGCCCGATGGGCGCTGGCAAAAGCACGGTGGGCCAGCGCGTGGCGCGGTTGTTGAATCTATCATTCCACGATCTCGACAATGAGATCGAGCACCGCACCGGCGTGAGTGTGGCGGTGGTGTTCGATGTCGAGGGCGAAGCCGGATTCCGCCGTCGCGAAAGCGAGGCGCTGGCGGAACTTGCCTCCCACAGCGGCGTGCTCGTCGCGACCGGCGGCGGCGTGGTGCTCGATGCGCAGAATCGTCGTCTGTTGCGCGAATCGGGTTATGTGGTGCATCTCGAAATCAGCGTCGAACAGCAACTCGCGCGGCTCGCGCATGATCGCAAACGTCCGCTGCTCGCGGCACCCGATCGACGATCGCGCTTGCATCAACTCGCCGCGGTACGCACGCCGCTGTATCGTGAAATCGCCGATCTCGCGGTGCCGACCGAATTGCACGGCAGCGTCGCGCATGCCGCGCGGCGGCTGGCCGCCCTGATCGAACAACGCTGGCAGCGCCAGCATCCGGAACAAGTTGCATGAGTCCTTTTTCATGAGTCATCGCGAAATCCGCGTCGAGTTAGGCACGCGCAGTTATCCGATCTGGATCGGCCCCGGCCTGCTCACGCAACCGGCGCTGTGGCGCAGCAGTATCGGCGGTCGGCATGTATTGATCGTCAGCAACAGCACGGTCGCGCCGCTGTACTTGGAAACCGTCGTCGAGAGCTTGCACTCGCTGAGCTGGGACAGCCTGATCCTGCCCGATGGCGAAACCCACAAGACGCTCGACAACACCGCACGGGTGCTGGCGAAACTCGCCGAGCTCAAGGCCAGCCGCGACGCGACGGTGATCGCGCTCGGTGGCGGTGTGATCGGCGATCTCGCCGGATTTGCGGCGTCGTGCTACATGCGCGGCATCGCGTTTGTGCAAATGCCGACCACGTTGCTGGCGCAGGTCGATTCGTCGGTCGGCGGCAAGACCGGCGTAAACCTGCCGGCAGGCAAAAACCTCGTCGGCGCATTTCATCAGCCGCGCGCGGTGGTGATCGATACCGATACGCTGGCGACCTTGCCCGAGCGCGAATATCGCGCCGGACTGGCCGAAGTCGTCAAATACGGCGCGCTCGGCGATGCCGATTTTTTCGCATGGCTGGAGCAACACGCCGATGCGCTGATCGCACGCGATCCGACCGCGATGACGCACGCCATCGCCACCAGTTGCGCGCACAAGGCGGCGATCGTCGCACGCGATGAACACGAACTCGGCGAACGCGCGCTGCTCAATCTCGGCCACACGTTCGGCCATGCGCTCGAAACCGCAACCGGTTACGCAACGCTGTTGCATGGCGAAGCGGTGGCGATCGGCATGTTGCTCGCCGCGCAACTCTCGACCCAGCTCGGTCGTGCGCCGGCGGCAGATGCCGATCGTTTGGCTGCGCTGCTGCAACGCCTCGGTTTGCCGATCCATATCCCGGCCGGCATCGCTGCGGAAACGTTATTTGCACACATGCAGCTCGACAAGAAAAACATCAGTGGACGACTGCGACTGATCTTGTGGCGCGGCATCGGTCAGGCTGAAATTGTCGCGGACGTGGCCAGCAGCGAAGTAATGCAGATACTCAACAGCGCGACCGCAGCGGTGCATCGCTGAAATAAAATCGTATGACGCAAAATCGCGTGTAGCGCGACCGCATCGGCTAAACTAGGCACATGCGTATCTACATGCAAACCAAACCTGCGGCCGCCGAAGCGCCGCGTTATTACCAGATCGCGCTGCAACAGGATCTGCTCGGCGGCTGGACCTTGACCCGCGAATGGGGCCAAACCGGCGGCCGCATCAGCCTCAAGCAGGAAGTGTATCTGGAGCGCGACGACGCGCTGAGCGCCTTCGAACTCGCGCGCGATGCGCAGCTCAAGCGCGGATTTTTCATCACGTTCAGTCAGGGCCTCGAAGGCCGCGCATTCGGCTAGAAGTGGCCCCAAAAACTACTGCGCTCGGTATTTTGTGCGCGGGCGGTGCTCGAAATCCTCATGTACTCAATGTACATTCCGGTTTCTGTGCTCCGGCCTCACACAAACTCCCTTCGCTCGCTACGTTTTTGAGGCCACTTCACGCTACTACTACCCTCAAGACCGTCAAGAAAATTCATGTCGCAAACTCCTCTGCTCAACGACCGTTTCCTTCGCGCTTTGAAACGCGAGCCGGTCGACAAGACACCCGTCTGGATCATGCGCCAGGCCGGACGTTACCTTCCGGAATACCGCGCCACTCGCGCGCGTGCCGGTGATTTCCTGACGCTGTGCAAGACGCCGGACCTGGCCTGCGAGGTGACCTTGCAGCCGCTCGATCGTTTCGCGCTGGATGCGGCGATTTTGTTCTCGGACATTCTCACCATTCCCGATGCGATGGGCCTCGGCCTGCATTTCAGCGAAGGCGAAGGCCCGCAGTTTTCGCGCCCGATCCGCACCTCGGCCGATATCAACCGGCTTGCCGTGCCCGATCCCGAAGTCGAGCTGCGTTACGTCATGGATGGCGTGCGCACGATCCGCCACGCGCTGGCCGGTCGGGTGCCGCTGATCGGTTTTGCCGGCAGTCCGTGGACGCTGGCGTGTTACATGGTGGAAGGTCGCGGCTCGCGCGATTTCGCGCGCGTCAAGGCGTTGTGCTGGAACGAACCCGAACTCGCGCATCGCCTGCTCGATGTGATCGCGCGTTCGGTCGCGATTTATCTCGCCGCGCAAGCCGCCGCCGGCGCGCAGGCGCTGATGGTGTTCGATACCTGGGGCGGGCTGCTGCCGCCGCTGCAATTCCACGAATTCTCGCAGCGTTATCTCGGCCAGATCGCACTATTGTTGCAAAGCGATCCGAACACGCGCGATGTGCCGCTGATTTTTTTCAGCAAGGGCGCCAACGGCCATCTCGAAACGCTCGCCGATACCGGTTGTACCGCCTTGGGCATCGACTGGACCATCAGCCTGGAAGAGGCGCGTCGGCGCGTCGGGCATCGCGTTGCGCTGCAGGGCAATCTCGATCCGGCCGTGCTGCATGCCTCGCCCGACGTGATCCGTGCGCAGGTGCAAGCGACACTGCGAAGTTTCGGCAACGGACCCGGCCATATTTTCAATCTTGGCCACGGCGTGACGCCGGATATCGATCCGGAAAACGTGCGCGTGCTGGTCGATGCGGTGCATGAGTTCAGCGCGCATCCGCACGCGTAGAAATTGCCGCTGCTGCACGGTGATTCTTTGCTCTCGCTTTTTTTGCTCGTCGTTTTTTGCTCGTCGTTTTTTGCTCGTCGTTTTTTGCTCGTCGTTTTTTGCTCGTCATTCCAGCGCAGGCTGGAATCCATCTTGCTTTTGCTCGGGCATGCAACAGTCCGTGCCGAG
>JANXUW010000451.1 GCA_025351985.1 Pseudolysobacter sp. | reverse complement strand
CGCACGGCGTTATTGCTCATCGCGGTTTTGTCGGTACGTCCGGGGAACACATGGCGCCCGCGCCCGGTTAGCGCATGCAGATCGCGCAGAATCGCCACGGCCTGCGTGGATAGCGGTACAAGGTGCGGTTCGCGCATCTTCATGCGACTGGCAGGGATGTTCCACTGTGCTGTCTCCAGATCGATTTCTGCCCATTCGGCTTGGCGTAATTCACCGGGGCGCACGAACAATAGTGGCGCGAGTAGCAGCGCCGTTTTCACAACCAGCCCCGCGCGAAGTTTGTCCATTGCGCGCAGCAGTTCGCCCACTTTGACCGGCTCGGTAATGCTGGCGAAGTGAACAGGTCGCCACGGCGCCAGCGCACCGCGCAGATCGGGCGTAGGATCGCGCTCGGCGCGTCCGGTGGCGATGGCATAGCGGAACACTTGTCCGCTGTTCTGCAAAGCTCTGTGTGCGGTTTCCAGCGCGCCGCGATCCTCGATACGGCGCAGCACTTTCAGCAAGTCGGGCGCGGTCACATCGGCGATAGGCCGCGCACCGAGCCACGGGAATACGTCGCGTTCCAGCCGGGCAATGATCTTGCTGGCGTGATTGGTCGCCCACGTCGCCGATTGCTTGGCGAACCACTCGCGCGCCACGACTTCGAAACTGTTCGCAGCACGATCGCTGCCCGCCGTCTTTTCCGCTTTGCGCTGCTCGCCCGGATCGACACCGGCTGCCAGTAACTTGCGCGCGGCGTCGCGATGATCGCGCGCCAGTTTCAGGCTGGTGTCGGGGTATGTACCGAACGAAAGCGTTTTGCGTTTTCCGCAATGACGGTAATCGAAACGCCACCAGCGTGAGCCATTGGGGTTGATCAACAAATACATGTTGCCGCCATCACTTAGCCGCAATGGCTTGTCGCTAGGCTTCGCGTTCTGAATCGCCGTATTTGTAAGCGCCATGACAGTAACTCATTTCGGGAAAGCCCGGTTACTGTCAAAACTACTGTCAGTTACTGTCGGATGTCAATGGACGATATGAGGCTACATTGGACATAAAAAAGGCCGGAACCCTTATTCTGTATGGGTTTGCCGGCCTGTTTTGGACTTCTTGGGACTATGAAATGGTGGAGCGGAGGAGGATCGAACTCCCGACCTCTGCATTGCGAACGCAGCGCTCTCCCAGCTGAGCTACCGCCCCACGTGTAGCGTCGAATCATAGCGCGCGGGGTCGAGCGCGCCAAGCCCCGGATCGCGTATCGGATTTGTCGTCAATCAGCGGTTGCGTCGCGGGACGGATCGCGGTGCTGCAACAGCCACTCGCGCAACTGTGCATAGTCGGCGTGCATCGTTTCGGCATGCGCCGGGCGTACGAGCAACGCAGCGAGTGCGGGCGGCACGATCACGCCGTGACCGATCAACGGCTCGACGACGGTATCGAATTTGGCGGGATGCGCGGTGGCGACGACGGCCCAATCGCCACGCGTATTTTCCGCGCGCAATTGTTCGAGCACATGCACGGCGACCGCAGTGTGCGGGCAGAAGATTTCGCCGTAGTGTTTCTCGCCAGCAGCGATCGTCGTGCGGATCGTGTCGTCGTCGACGGCGATCGCGCGCAGCGTTTTCTGCAGCGATGCGGTATCGGGAAACAACCAGCGCAGCCGTTCGACATTGCTCGGATCGCCGACATCCATCGCGTTGGCGATCGTGGCGATGCTCGGTCGCGCGCGATATTCGCCGTTATCGAAAAAATCCGGCAGGGTGCGATTGGCATTGGTCGCAAGCACGATCTCGCCGAGCGGCACGCCGATCGCGCGCGCGAGGAGTGCGGCCATCGCGTTGCCGAGATTGCCGGTCGGGATGACAAAGTTCAGTTTGCGCGCATGCTTGCGCCAATGCGTCAATGCGGCCCACGCGTAATAACTCATCTGCGGCAGCAATCGACCGAGGCTGATGCTGTTGGCCGAACTCAACGGCAGCGAATCGCGCATTGCCGTATCGTTGAACGCTTGCTTGACCATGTGTTGGCAATCGTCGAACGTGCCGCTCACGCGCAACGCGCTGATGTTGTCGCCAAAGCAGCCGAGTTGATGCGCCTGGCGCGGCGAGACCAAGCCGTCGGGA
>JANXUW010000409.1 GCA_025351985.1 Pseudolysobacter sp. | reverse complement strand
TGAAAGTGCGCAACGACACGCCGGCCATTACCGAAAGCGGGAGCACCGCCGCAGCCATCGCGCAAAACCTCTCCACCACGATTGCATCACCCGGCCCGAACGATCCGCGCCTGGTCGCGATCGTTCGCTACCATCGCAACCTTTGCTATGTCCAAAGCATGCAAGGCGAGCGTGTGATTGACTATACCGGCGCGGTCACGACACGGACGTGTCCAGGTGGCAACCGAACCGACTACCAAGAAATCAGTGTCTCCGCACCACTGGCTGTCACGGCAGCCAACTTGAACGGCAGCACGTCCACACCGGTCGCCTTTGATTTCAGTGCCGATCCCGTGCCCATCAACGCGACCGATGTCATTGTTCAGGTCGCCTATCGCGGCCCGCTCGGCGATGAGACGGATGGCATTGCGCTGGGCACGATCGACGTGCGTGAGCCATCGTATTTGACCGTGTGGAATAACTCGGATCATGCCGGTTGTAATGGCGCCTGGACGACGGGCAACACGGCAGGTTGCGATTACATGTCCGGAGGCACGGCCTTGCGTCCGATCAATACCACGCGGCTGTGCATCGGCAGCCAGTTGCTCTACACACGCTTTGATACCGGTGGTTATCCCGACATCACGCTGGGCAACTATGTGCGCGTGGCCGCGTTGCTGGATGACCAGCCGCACGCCACCCTGGGCCGATTGATCATCGGCGGTGATGTGAATCCCGATGTGGTGTATCCGGTGGGCAGCATCACCGGGCAAAAGCGACAGGCACCGATGGAGCAAGTGAGCGTCGCATCACCGTATGCGCCCGATCCCATGTTCACGAAACGAGGCATTGTGGGCAGCTTCCGCCCCTTGGCCTTCTATCTCAAGATTGGCACTGATCCGCAACCCAGTAACGATACCGGGCCGAACGATGTTGGCGCATTAACGCCACTGTTTTCATCGTCCACTTATCCGCTCACGGGTGGCGCATTGACCTTCCCGAACGCGCCTGTCACGAGTGGCGCATGCACGCCACCAGCGATGCTCGCGGAACCGTATTTTGAGGATGAAATTGAGGCGACCGAGGCAGCGATCGCGCGAGGAAGACACCCATTGGAATCGGACAATTAGGAGTAGTGATGCGACATCAAGACACGATCAACGCATGGATCATGGCTGTTCTCGCCGGCCTTGTGGTCATCGGTGCGGCGGTAGCATGGTTTTCGGATACGTTACACCTCGACTGGGCCACAGGTGCGCGCCTGCTGATGGGCTTGATCCTATGGGGAGTGGCTTTCTGGTTTTTGCGGCAATGGGTCGGTGACAAGGGGCTGCTTCTAACCGCTGCCGTGGCAGGATTATGGCTGTGTCTGTGGCCAGCTTTAACGTCTTGGAAGGAACAGCGTTCGTCCCCATTCCCCGGCTATGTAGATCCCGAGCTATCGAACAGTTGGTTGTTTTCCACATCGATGAAAATCGAGGTTTTGGTTGCCATTCTCCTCTTGGGGTATGGCATACGTTTTTGGCGTGAACGCTAACCGTATGCTCCCTTGCCAACGTCCCGGACGCGTCCATCGCGAGTTTTTGAGGATGAGATTCAGGCGACCAAGGCGGCGCTCGCGCGAGGAACACGCACTCGGTGAGGGTCGCGCCGCACGGATATGAGCAAGGTTTGTGGGTCGGCAAACGCTCGAATTTTTGCGCAGACTAGGGAACAGATTCATCTTCGCAGGTAAGGGGTGATGGATAAAACGACGCTTAGATATATCGCTGCCTTGACCGGCATCGTTGTCGTGATTGGTATCACGACATATGTTGCTGGTCCTGAAATCGCAGTATTTCTCCGTCCGGTGGTTTCGGCACCGTTTGCGTGGTTTTTCGCGAGCGCTGTCATCACCGCTCTTTCTCACTATTTTCGAAATGGCACATTCGTTGAGGCGTGTATCGATGCCTCGATCATTGCCGGCGTTCTTCTCGCGGCGACACTCTTGTTCACAACATTTCTGCTCATTTTTCACGAACAAGCTTGGTCCTATGAGATTGAGCTTGATCTTCTATGGGATCTCGTTGCGTGGCTCTTCGGAGAGGCTTCAATCATTGGTTTGGAGAAGCTTTTTAAGCGTGAGAGCTCCTGATTACTTGGCAAAAAATTGGAGCCAGATGAACCAGGGAACGCCCAGACATTCGGCAACACCGACGACGATAAGGCCAAACCGGGTTAGGCGAACATTGGGCACAGATTGGATCAGCCCGAGGGAACAGAGGATCGATCCATGGGTTGGTGGGCCGACAGTCTCGAATAACGGTGGCATACGACAACTCCGCTGAACATGTCATACGTCTAGCAGAACGTTTTCCTCACGCAAGGGACGAAAAACGGAAAAGCTGTCACAACAGCCAGCCTCGCTCGACCGATGCGCGTGTAAGTATTTGCGCGATCTACAGCCAACCGCGCTCAGCAAACGACAGCGGCTGCCCACTGCCCACGATGAAATGATCCAGCAGCCTCACATCAATGGCGAGCAACGCGGCCCTCAGGGTCTCAGTGATTGTTCTGTCCGAGACGCTGGCCTCGACGATTCCTGAAGGATGATTGTGGGCCACGATGGCGCAGCTGGCATTGTGCGCCAGGGCTGCGCGGATGACTTCCCGTGGATACACCGCCGCCCCATCGATCGTGCCTGAAAAGAGCCGATCCACGGCGAGCACCTGGTGCCGATGGTCGAGCCAGACGACATGAAACTCCTCGTGATCCAGCCCCGCCAGTCGCATGCGCAGAAACGCCCGCACATCGCTGGGACTGCTCAGGGTTCCGATGCGCTCGAACCTGGCACGCAAGATTTGCTCGGCGGCTTCCAGGATCTCGTCTTGGCTTGCGGCGGTGCCGCGCTTGGTTCGGTAGTGGCCCTGTGCGTCGCGGATGAGTTTCATCGGTTGGTTTCCCATCGGCACGGGATGCGCCGGTGAGATCCGATTTGCTCCACTGATAAGCGGGAGGCGCACCCGGAGGGGCGAAACGCAGTGAAGCACACGCATGTGTTGCGCGTGCCGCAGGCGGGGCTAAGGTGCTCACGGCAAGGCGCAGGAAGCAGATACGGGAGGATCTTTTCCGTCGCAATAGCGCTTAATCAGGTCGGCATGCCCCTTGCGGGCGTCGGATTTTCTGTTATGAAATAGGGAGCGTCCACCCAGCCCCCCATGCTCTTTCGGACCAACCTGCAGGGCGCGGGCGGCGGGAGGATACCGCCGACGGCTGGCGCCAGGATCTGCCGTCATTGAGGCGGGGTGGAGGACATCTCGGTTGAAATACACGCTACGTAGCGTAGTGAAAAGGGGTTGCCATGAAACTTAGATATAAAATAATGATTCTGGTAAGCCTGCAGACTGTTGCAATGGTCTCAATAGCGCTATGGATGAGGTAAACCTATACCCAACCACCCCAAGATCAAATTAAGAACAAGTCCGACACTTCCCGCGGCCACGGTCAAAGTTCCCGCTTCACATTTATCAGACGCATCCAGAAATAATCCCGCAATCTGGGCGTCGGAAAGTGTTGGTCTTGGTCGCGGCGTCCCATTTTTGTCTTTTGGATTTTTGTCATAATCCTTGACCGCGAAAAGATGGTCTCGCATCTCTTGGGTTACAACCGCACCACTGGCTACCAGCAACACTCCCCCGATCACGACAAGATTGCAAAAAATCTCAAGGGTCTTGCCCGAAGGATGCTGATACATCACATAGTAGGCGCTCGCCAAAAAGCCCGCACACACCCAAGGCAACCACGAATAATGTGATCGTTTCAGGGCACTCTTGATGTGGCGTGCCATCGTTGCATTCAAATTTTTGGGATCGCTCATCCTCAAATCATGCTCCCATTCTGGTCAGAGATTCAAGAAGGGTCTCGGTTCGCGGCGGGATGGATTCCACGAACACGCCGGAAAACGCGCTTAGCCCGTTTCGGAGGGGGCGCCTCCAGTGCTGCCCTGGTCGCGTCCAAATCGAGCCCGTAGCTCAGCACGCGAATGCCCTCGGTCTGATGCTCGCCGGTGCCCACCCCGTTGAGCAGCTTGAACGGTGAGAACAGTTTTCCATACGTTGAGTGATGCTCGCCCTCCTGCTCATGTCCTACATATTCCTTGCGCGCTTCTTCGCGCACGCCGCCATCTTTGAGCGACTGGATGACTGTCTTGCGCAGGCTGTGGAAGCCGAGCTTGCCGACGTCGATGCTCACACCGCACTCCTGGAGATGCCGACTGTAGGCCTTGCTCAACCAGTTCCCCATACCGTTCACACTGCCGGCCTTGGCGCGCGGAAAGAGCTGCTTTTTACCTGCCGCCTGGAGCACTTCCACGCGTGTGCGCAGGCCGAGTGTGATCAGGTCAGGATGCACGGGAATGATGCGCCGGCTCGCTTCGTTCTTCACCGATTGGCCCAAGCCGTCGTCGGTGATACTGACACTCCAGACGCCCTCCTCTTCCCGAAAATCCGACAGCGCGAGCTGGCCGATTTCGGAGACGCGTGCGCCCGTGTAAAGGCCGATCAACGCGCCCCAGCGGCTCTGCTCGTTGAGGCCCATGAGCGCACTGGGCGCATACAGTGTGGCGAGCTGGTCGGGTTCGAGCGCACGAAAGCCGAACTTCCGGCGATGACGTTTTTCGTTCTTGCCGCGCTGGATCTGGCGCGCCGCCGGATTGTCCCCTTGCGGATAGTAACCCGCACCCTGGGCCCACAGAAAAAAGGCCTTCAAATAGGCCGCCTTGTTCTCCAGGGTGCTCGTGGTCAAACCTGCCATGCGCACACTGTCGAGCCACTGCGCCACGTCCGTGCGCATCGCGTCATGCAGCATCGTCTTGAGACCGACGGACTTCACGAATCCGTTGACCGCCGCCGCTTTCTGGCTGATCGTTTTCAGGGGCACCGGTTGGGCAAGCGTGCGCAGATACAAGCGTGCGGCCTCGCCCGCCGCGACGGGCTTCACACCGGGCGGCGTCGCTTTCGCAGGCAAGGGGGGAGCGATGGGTGCGGCGACCGGTGCGCCGGCATTCGGCGTGAACTGGGGAAGCGGAACGGCAAACACGATCTTCATCGCCTCCAACGCCGCCGCGTTGTCGGCCACCGTGCCGTCCGTCTTGAGCTTCGTCACCATCCCACTCAAGGGATCGCGCTCCAGCTCAAAACGCTTTCCCTCGCCCCGCACGAGTGTCGCGACGATGTCCTCAATCGAAGGTTTCGGCATTAGGCTCGTCCTTGCTGCTGCGAAGAGCGCAGCATAACGCAAGGCAAGCACATAGGATTGAGACCGCGCCAACAGTGGATCATGCGTGCGCAAGCTGTGCTTGAACACAGATCGACCCAGCGCGCCGCGCAGAGACTTCGGCACCACAAGACGAAAATGCCACAGCCCGGTGGGCTGGCGAATCAGATGATGAGCAAGGCGCATGGCTCGGAGTTGTCCATCCGAAGTGTCCAAGCGCATCGAGGGTTGAAGCTGACAAGCCCTTGATTCAACGGGCTTTTTCGTAGTTGGCGGAGAGGGAGGGATTCGAACCCTCGATAAAGCTTTTGACCCTATACTCCCTTAGCAGGGGAGCCCCTTCGGCCTCTCGGGCACCTCTCCGGGGATTTCTGGCGTTGCTGGTTGACGCGATGCGTGTAACCAAACTCGCCGCTAACGCACCCGACCAAGCGATCTCAGTCAGGTGCGCAAGGATAGCGGTTCAACGCCGGCTGGTAAAGCCTCAACTGCTCGCGGGTGGCACATCCGCATCGATTACTGTCGGATTTTCGTGCTCGCGCTTGATGCGCTGGTAAATTTCTTCGCGGTGCACCGATACGTCTTTGGGTGCATTAATGCCGATACGCACCTGATTACCTTTGACGCCCAGTACGGTAACGCTTACTTCATCACCGATCATCAGAGTCTCACCAACTCGACGAGTCAAAATCAACATTATTTTTCTCCTGTATGGCCTGCATCGATCCAATCGATACAAGCGCTGCAGATCACCAATCCGTGCACTCTCGAGGATTACCCAAAGTCAGCGAATTCCGTCGAACAACTTGCCTGACAAACTTTCTTGATCGAGTTGCGCAGGGGGACGTGCTTCCTGAGTCGAACAAACTTAAGTCACTTTTAAAACGTGTTAAGCGATACTAGCCGAGCGGTCTCGTGCGTGCAATCAACTCTGCGTGTAAAGGAAATTTACATACTTTTCGTGATTCGTCAGCCAACTTTTTGAGCCACCCATTGCGCTACAGAGTCAAGTGCCGCCAGTAATAATGGCGTGTCTTCACCACCGCCTTGGGCGAGGTCGGGTCGACCACCGCCCTTGCCGCCAATCTGCAGCGCCACGTGGCTGACGAGATCGCCAGCCTTG
>JANXUW010000306.1 GCA_025351985.1 Pseudolysobacter sp. | reverse complement strand
TAGAATGTCCGACATGCATTGTGGGAAACATGCCGACGGTGCGAATCAACTCAGGATTACCTGCGCGCCAATCAAACAATTACCTAACTCGCCGCGCCGATCTTTGATTTAAGATCCTTGCACCCGGCAGGGTTCCATGTCGACCAAGAATACCACGGGTAGAATTGCCCCAGAGGACAACGCAAGAGAATGAATCATGTTCGTACTTTGGTACTGTTGCTGACGGCGACCAGCCTCGCAGCAATGCCGACTCTCGATGCTCACGCCGCACGCAGCAAACCCAAGGCGTCCGCGGCGAGCAAGAAAAATCCCAGCGTTGCACCGACGCTGCTGGCCAATCCCAGCGCAGGGCCACGCAACGCCGAAGACACGGCAAAAAATCTCGATCAATGGCTGGATCTGGTCGATCAATCGGGCCAGGTGTCGGGCCTTGCGGTCGCCGTCGTGCAGGACAACAAAGTGCTGCTGCAACGTGGCATCGGTTACGCGGACGCAAGCAAAGGTTTGCCGGTGACGGCCGATTCGGTGTTCCGCCTGGCCTCGTTATCGAAGGCGTTCGCGAGCGGTCTGGCAGGCCTGATGGTGCGCGATGGATTGTTCGGTTGGGAGACGCGAATCGGCAGCGTGCTACCCGCGTTCGAGCTGCATGATTCGTCGGCCAGCGCGCAACTTACGGTCGGCGAAATCCTCAGTCAGAGCGTCGGCCTGCCGCACAACACCTACGATAATTTGCTGGAGCAGGACGAGCCTTACCAACTGCTCGTCGAAAAACTCAAGGACGTGCCGATGGCGTGTCCGGTCGGTCAGTGTTACGGCTACCAGAACATCACCTACAGCCTGATCGGCGATATCACCTACGCGTTGACCGGCGATTTTTTCTATCATCAGGTCGAGAAACGTTTGTTCCATCCGCTCGGCATGAACACCGCGACCTACGGCAAGGTTGCGCTCGAAGCGAGTGCGAGCTGGGCGCGTCCGCACACTCGTCGCGGTGGTGTGTGGTTGCCGATGGAAGCGAAGGAAGCGTATTACCACGTCGCACCTGCGGCGGGCGTCAATGCCAGCATCAAGGACATGACCGCGTGGCTGATCGCACAGATGGGCGGTCGCACCGATGTGATGCCACAGAATGTACTCGATGATGTTCACCGCCCGCGCATCACCACGCCGATCGAAGCGCGCGGGGCACCATGGCGACGCAGCCGTGTGCGCGACGCGAACTACGCACTCGGTTGGCGCGTGTTCGACTATGCCGGCGAGACACTGGATTATCACGCCGGTGCAGTGCAGGGTTATCGCGCGATGATCGCGTTTTTTCCGAAGTATCGTTTTGGCGTGGTGATGATGTGGAATTGCGATTGCGGCATGCCGGCGGGATTGATCCCGATGGTGCTGGATCGTTATCTCGGCATGCCGCAGGTCGATTGGGCCGGCATCGAAACCACCAAGCCGGTGCATGTGACCATCAACAGCAGTCAGCGGCTGCCGCGCCAGGCGGCAACCGCTGCGACCAACCGCGCTGAGGAGGCTACTGAGTAGCCTTGAACTCCAGACGTCGGCTCATCTGTGTTGCGACTGCCTTGCCGTTTTCCATCTTCGGCGTAAATGTCCAACGCTGAATCGCGTTGACTGCAGCCTTGTCGAACACGCGCGCCGGCTGCGAACCCGTGACTTTCACATCGGCGACCGCGCCCTGATCGGTAACGGTGAATGCAACCTGCACCCAACCATCGGTGTGCGCGCGGTATGCCGCTGGTGGATATTCCGGCGAAGGCGTGGCGATCGCTTTGGCGTCGTGGCTTTCGCCTCCAGCGGGTGCTGCTGCCGCAGGAGCTGCAGCGGGGGCCGGTGCAGCCGCGACCGGGGCCGGTGTTGCCGCGGGTGCAGGCGCTGCAGCGGCTGGCGTGGCCGCATCGCCAGGCAAGGGCGACGTCGGCGCTTTCTTTGCCGCCGCCGCCGCGGTAGCTGCGGCGAGTGCGGTGTCCTTGTCCTTCTGCGTCTGATCAGCGAGCTTGCGTTTGGCGTCGATCTTGCCGCGCAGGATCAGCAGCGTATTGTTGTTCGGGTCGCTTTTGCTCATCAACGTAACGATACGCTCGGACTCGTCCAACGCACCGGTATTGATGTTCTGCTCGGCGACGCTGACCGCAAACGGAAACAGCTCGCGTAACGCATCCTTTGCCGTGAGATTTTTTGGATCGGCTTCCAGCACCCTCGAATAATTTTCGAGCGCATTGTTGCCCGGCGGCGCGACCAGACGTTGCGCCTGCAGATGCTTTCTGGCGTCTTGCAAGAGCTGATTGATGTCTGCCGGTGTCAACGGCACAGGCGCGGCATCCGGAGTAACGGCCCCGGCCTCAACGGCCGCAGTGGCGGCTGCAGCCGGTTTGGGGGCGTCGACGGGCTTCGGTGCGGGAGCTTGTTCCTGGCAAGCGGCAAGCAGCAAACCGCACAGGATCAAGGAAAGTGGTCGCCACGTTAGCGCAGGTGCAAACACGGCACTGACGCGGCTGATGTCTTTGATGATTTTTTTGCGCATGGCGTTATCTTCGAGCACCCCTGAACACCACCTGCATAGTCGAAACTCTATCCTTGAATGCTACACGAGGTCAGAAAAGCGGCGGCCATCCCCCTAGCTTTCGCTGATTTATTTTGCACTGCGAGGTATCGCATTTCTTGTCGATTTTCGCAACTGCTAATTAGTCGAGCGTCAATCGGAGGATCGACTACTTGACCGGAATCTGAATCAAGGTGCGAACCTGTTCCGCCGGCATGCTGGCAGGATCATCGATATATTGTTCGATCAAACGATCCGTCGGCTGATAACCGTTCACGGCAAGCCACGCATGCGCCTGAGCAATGCTGCCGGCGAGCTTGTCGTAAGAACCCACACTGTAAAACTGCACGGCTTTTCCGGCATACGTGGTGCCGGATTTCACTTGCTCATCGGCGGCGCCATCGATGCGATCAACCGGAATGGCCGCATCGAATTGCCAGCCACTGGTATCCGCGTTGGTCGTGATGGTCTGCGGCCCATCGACGAGCAGAATCTTGTTGGCGAACGCATAGCTGCGAATCTGCGTGTAAGCAGCCGCGAGCGTGGCGGTGGTCGCCGCGAGGTCATTGCTGCTGTGTCCACTCACGAACAGGATCTTGTGCGCGGCAAGTTCGACCGGCTCGCCGTCAATGCCGGTGATATCGATATTCGGAAAGCCTTCCAGCAAGACCTTGAGCTTGCCCAGGCCACGCTCGTAATCGGGGCCGACCAGCTTGTCCATGAACAAACCCATGTAGCGACCGATCAGATTCGATACGAATTTCTGGTCGAACGACAACGGCAAATTCATGTCCATGGTCCAACGCACCTGGCTACCTTTCGGTGCGGGACTCAAGAAAAAATCGGCGGACACTTTTCCCATCTCGCCAAAATCGATCGCGCTGCTCACGCGCTTGTCGGCTTGTTTCGAATCGCTTTCGGTGATGGTCTGGTTGCCGCTGCCGACCTGCTCATTGCCGACCCAGCTGATCTTGGCACCAACGCCGCTGCGCGGGCCTTCGAACGTATATTTGGCGTTCGGATCTTTCTCAGCCCACGGCGACCACGCGTTGAACAATTTGAAGCTGTTCACCACAGCGAATACTTCCGAGGCCGGACGATCGATCGCAATACTACGCTCGACATGCACCGTCGCCGGCAGCAGGAATGCCACGCCGACCAGCAGCAAGAGAAGAAGAATCAAAAGTTTCAGCAATCGTCCGATAAAACGCATGGCAACAACCTCGGTTGAATCAACGCGTGAGTCCGCGCCTTCATCCTAATCTTTACTCGTGCGGCTTGCCAGCGTACTGCTTTACTTCGGCGCGCTGGAGATCGACACAGCGGCGAAACGATGCCTGGATATTTCAAACAAACCCGAGGAGAGCCTCTCCTTGCGCTGGGCAACCGCAAGGAGAGGAAGCAGGCTTGACTATATGTATTGTAATGGTGAGACCACGCGCGAATCAGAGTCGCATGATTCGCGCGTGTTGCACACCGGAGCGATTATTTCTTCGCTGCCGGCTTCTTGGCTGCTGCTTTCTTGACTACAGCTTTCACTGCAACTTTCTTGGCTGCCGGTTTCTTGGCAGCGGTCTTCTTCACGGTGGTGGCTTTTGCCTTGGCTGCCGGTTTTTTGACCGCGGCAACTACTTTCTTTACTACGGCTTTCTTCGCGGCCGGTTTCTTGGCGGCGGGTTTCTTTGCAGCTGCTTTCTTGATGGTAGCCATATCGCGTCTAAGCTCCTCGTCGGTTGGTAGTTGTTGCCCAGTAAAAGCGTGCAGAAATGCTTCGCACAGCAGATCGCTGTTGGTGGCGTGACGCAGATTACCCACCTGGCGGCGGGTGCGTTCATCAGAGAGAAGTCGGAGGATGTGAAGCGGTATGGATACCGTCACTTTTTTTACGGCGTCGGATTTCCGGCCGTGGTCTATATAAGGTGCGACGAACTTTGATGCCGACATAGTTTCCGTTACGCGTGTGTTACGCCGACGCAAAAGTTATTCCTGTAAAGTTTTACTGTCAATAAATTTGTGATGCAGCTCAACACATTGCGTGCTGGCAGATGTTGCAGAGGTATCCCACGAGACAGTTTTTTACAGTCGCGCAAGGGCATCTGCAATATCAATAAAGACGTTTATACGTCTATACGTCTAAACATCCATAATCCAAAAATCCATGACGCCTGATGCACGAAACATCGCGCAGACCGCATAACGGCGCGGTTTTCTTCAACTTCGAAAAATGAATTCGATGCGCTACACTTTCTGCATTTCAAATTTCATGCGGAAAAAATTTTCTGCATGCGCATCGCAAAAAAAAACGCCACAAACTTTGCGGCGTAAATGAACGGATTCTAAGTACGTGCTGCAGAGGCACGACGCAAGCCGCGCATCCGCAGTGTGATGCGCGCGATTTGCGCGGATTTGCGAAAAATTTTATGCGCACGCGGCGCCGAGTTCGCGCACAAACGTGTCGAGATCATCGACAGTTTTTGTCTCGGTCGCACACACCAGAACTACATCGCCGCGCTCGGAATATTCTTCGCCGAGCGCAACACCGGCAAGAATATTTTTCTTCGCGAGCAACTCGATCACTTCACTTGCCGGCGTGTTCAACTGCACAACGACTTCGTGAAAGAACGGTCGCGAGAACAACGCGGTCACACCGGGAATTGTGGAGAGCTTTTCGCGCAAGCCGTCTTCGGGATGTGATGTTCGCAGGCGCCGGCGAAATTCAGCGGCGTGCTATCCATGGCCGCACGCGAGTTCAGCAGATGCGTCACATCCATTTTGTTCAGACGCTACGGCACGCGAGTCAACAGAGGAATCTTGAGTGCGACCGAAATTTCATCACGCCGGTTTCGATTGTGCCAACACCAATCGTCTTGAGCATCGCAGACACGTCGGCGGAGGAATGAAAGGCAACGCAGCATGGGTGGCTTGTCGAGTAGACCGGCGCGAATACGAACGGTACGTTTGCCACAGTGCAGGCATCGACAGATTGCGTTCAATCCGTCAGCGCACTCATTAGTGGTAGTCGCTGCCCCTGCGCGGCAGGATCAGCATGAGGATAACTTCAATGCCGCGGACGCAGTCTGCATGAAGCAATATGGCTGCGCCGCGACGAATGATCAGTGGCTATCGTTTTCGATCAATTCCGCATACGCATCGGGATCGAGCATTTCTTCGAGATCGGCGGCGGCATCGTCCGGCTTGACCACGAATACCCAGCCTTCGCCGTAGGCATCTTCGTTGATCGTTTCGGGTTTGTCGGCCAATGCACTGTTGACCGCGACCACTTCGCCGGACACCGGACTGTAGACATCCGATGCAGCCTTGACCGATTCGACCACCGCACTCGCAGTGCCGGCCTCGACGCGATCACCGACTTCAGGCAACTCGACGTACACCAGGTCACCAAGCTGCGCCTGCGCGTGATCGGAAATGCCGACCGTCACGCGGCCGCTGTCTTCAACGCGGGCCCACTCGTGGGTCTTGAGAAATTTCAGATCGCCGGGGATTTCGTTCATGGCGTGGTCCTTTGTGGGCGGAGGGCGGATACAACAAACAGGAATGAGACGATTCTAATACAGCAAGTCTTGTGGGAGGAGCGCGTGAAGTCAAACGCCTTCGCACGGCTTGCCGTCGCGCACGAACGGATATTTGACCACACGCACCGCAACCAGCTTGCCGCGGATATCCACTTCGGCCTTCTCAGCGGTGCCAGTCGGCACGCGCGCAAATGCAATCGACTTGCCCAGCGTCGGCGAAAAACTGCCGGAAAGAATTTCACCATCGCCCAGCGCTGTGACGACACGCTGGCCGTGGCGCAACACGCCCTTGTCGTCGAACACGAGGCCGACCATCGCGCGTTTTGCGCCGTCGGCCTTCTGCTGATCGAGCACTGCGCGGCCGATGAAATCACGTCCCGCATCGAGCGATACCGTCCATGCCAGACCGGCCTCGAACGGCGTGATGTCTTCGTCCATATCCTGACCATAAAGATTCATGCCCGCTTCGAGACGCAAGGTATCGCGCGCGCCGAGGCCGGCCGGCTTGACGCCCGCGGCGAGCAGCGCGTTCCAAAGCTCGACTGCCTGCGATTCGGGCACGACGATTTCAAAACCGTCTTCACCGGTGTAGCCGGTGCGCGCGATGAACAAACCGTCGCCTTCGGTAGCAGAGAACTTGCCGAGTTTTTCGGCTTTCGCGCGCGTCGCCGGCGTAAACAAACCCAGCGCTTTCTCACGCGCGTTCGGACCCTGCACCGCGATCATCGAAAGCTCGGGACGCTCTGTCACAGCGACATCGAACTTGCCCGCTTGCTTGGTGATCCACGCGACATCTTTCTCGCGTGTCGCCGCATTCACCACGAGACGGAAAAAATCCTCGCTGAGGAAATACACGATCAGATCGTCGATCACACCGCCGCGCTCGTTCAGCATGCAGGTATACAACGCCTTGCCCGAGACCTTGAGCTTGTCGACGTTATTGGCGAGCAGATGACGCAGGAATTCGCGCACGCGCGGCCCGGTGAGATCGACCACGGTCATATGCGACACATCGAACATGCCGGCGTCGCGCCGCACGAGATGATGTTCCTCGATCTGCGAGCCGTAATTCAGCGGCATGTCCCAGCCGCCGAAATCGACCATCTTCGCACCAAGCGCGCGGTGCGTGGCATTCAATATAGTGTGCTGAGTCATGATATTCATGCCGAAGGCGAAAGCCGCGCATTATCCGCGCGCCACGCCAGGAAGCAAGATGCGCGGACGATTTGGTGCTGTCGGATATGTGATCGCGATGTCATACGTGCGCGTTGCGTGATCGGCATGCACGCCCGCGACTTTTTCGTGGCCTCGCGTTCAACCACGCCGAGGTTATACATCGTCAAAAACACGCGATCGATTGTTCCTGCGCATCCGGGAAATTCGCTACGCGCGCGCGCCAGTTGACCGGGCGCGCCGTGGTCTCGGCGAAATCCACCCAATACACCGGCAACTCTTCGGTACGCGCGATGACCTGCGCGGCAAAACCCAGCGCGGCGATTTCGGATCGGCGCTTCTCGGCGTTGCCCTGCTCGTGGAAAAGACCGAGCGAAATCGTGTTCTGGTTTTCGCCCGCGGTCACCACGTAATAATCACGCACGCCCTTGGCCGCGAGCAGACGCGCGGACGCCAGCGCCTGTTCGCGACTGTCGTGGGCGGCGAGATAAACCCAGTAGCCACGCGCCTGGGTGGCGCGCACTTCGCGATACTGGATGCGCTTGACCAGCGGCGTGAGCGCATCGATCACACGTCGCACATCGGCCTGGGTCGGAAACGTGCCGATGCTGCGGCAGGTATCGGCACGAATATCCGCCGCGCTTTCCGGTGCGGCGGTGAGTTCCACGCTGTTCGCGCCCGCCGCGCCCTCGCGTTCGGACAACAACACCAGCGCCGAAACACCCGGATCGGATGCCGGCAGCGTTTGTGCCGACGGATGCGGGGCGAATATCAGCCAGCTCGCGACACCGATATTCAGAGCCAGCAGTAGTAGAAAAAAAGCGCGAAGAAACATTCGGATCGGTCACCAAGGCAAAGCGCGAAAAATAATCTGCGCGATGAGCAATTCTAGCCGACCCATGCGCGCCGCGCAGATTTCATGCGGCACTCGGTGCTAGGGATGCTCAGCCGCGTATAACGACAGGCCGCGCAACACCAGCTCCGGTTCGATCCGGCCAAGGCCGCCGAGCGCCGCTTGCAACTGCTCCGCCGCACCGCCACTGAGCACCAACTCGACCGGTGTATCGAGTTGTCGCTCGGCCTGCGCCAGCACGCGCTCGACCAGCGCGACCGCGGCAAACCATGTACCGGAAAACACCGCGTCGTCGGTGTTGTCGGCGAGCGCAAGCCAATGTGCATCACCACCTGCTTTCAGCTGCGCGGTATTGCCATACAAGGCGTGTTGCATCAATGCCGGACTCGGTGCGATCAAGCCACCGTGATGTCGACCATCCGGCGTCAGCAGATCCAGCGTCAAGGCCGTACCGCAACTCACCAGCAAAACCGGTGTGCGCTTGGCCTGATGAATTGCGATCAAGCCGAGAAACCGATCGATGCCAAGCCGGCCCGCAATCGGATAGGCATTCTGCACACCGCATGCATTCGCAACACTGCGCACGAAACTCGTATCGCAATCGAACCGCTGCCGCACTGCCGTCGCCAGCTCGGCTTCGCGCGCTGCGCCAGCAACCGACGCGGCCCAAACCTGCGCCGGTTTTTCGACATCGCGCCAACGCTGCGCGAGCCCTGCGGCGAGTGTTTCGTCGGCATACGCCAGCGGCGCGCCGGCAAGCACATCGGCGCCATCCGCGAGCGCCCATTTGAGCCGCGTATTGCCGAGATCGAGCAACAGACTTTTCGTGTTCACCAGTGACTTCGATGCCGATCAAATGAATAACGGGTTTACTAAATTCATCAACTAGTCGGCGAAGAGAATATTGCGGGTCCAGCTAGACGGCGCGAACGCTGACTTCGACGCTATCGTAACTGTGAATCGCACCAGACTCGGATACACGCAGCGCGCCGCGTTCATCCACACCGATCGCGATGCCATCGTGCGAGCCGTGCGGCGTGCTCAGGCGAATGGGTTTTCCCGCCAGCAAATCGTGTTGCGCATAGGCCTCGACGAATGCCGCAAAACCGTGCGCGGCGAAATCATCCAAGGCTTCGAGCAAACGTGCGATCAGATGCGCGGCGAGGCGATTGCGCGATGGCGATGTGGTATCGCTGAGCATCGCCAGATCGATCCACGGCTGGTCGATGGCGTCATCCGCCGCATGCAAGCGCAAGTTGATGCCGACACCAACCACCGCATGACATGGACCGAGAAATTCACCGCCCAGTTCGACCAGAATCCCGGCGAGTTTTTTGCCGCGTGCGAGCACATCGTTCGGCCATTTCAGGCCGACCTCATCGATAGCGCAGTCGGCCAGCGCGCGTATCACCGCGACACCAACCGCAAGACTCAGCCCGGACAATCCCGCCATGCCGTGTGGAAACCGGCGCAGCATCGAGCAGTACAAATTTCCGGCGAGCGGCGAATGCCATGACCGGCCGCGTCGACCGCGACCCGCGCTCTGGGTTTCGGCCAGACAGACAATCCGATCGAGCGAGGTATCGGCAGCGCGGCGCATCAATTCGCTGTTGGTCGAATCGACCTGCCAGCGGACATCGAGCTCGGTCAATCGCTCGCGCTGCGCGCGTGGCATGCCGGCGCGAATCGTCGCGGCATCGAGCAACTCGATCGGCCAGATCAGGCGATAACCCGAACCGGCCGCGGCTTCGATGGCGATGCCGTGTCCGCGCAGAATTTCCATCTGTTTCCAGATCGCGGCACGGATCACACCGAGACGCGTGGCGAGCTCGGTGCCGGATATCGCACGCTCACTCGACAACG
>JANXUW010000293.1 GCA_025351985.1 Pseudolysobacter sp. | reverse complement strand
TTCGCTGCATCGTGGTGAAAATGGTGGAAGTCGTCGCGCGCGAGATCGAGCAAATTCAAACCGACATCGTCGGCGCTGACCCAAACCCGATTCGCGCGATCGACATACAACGCCGAGACGCTGTTGCCGGACAGCGATTGCGGTTGCGCCGGATCGTGTCGCCAGACGCGAAATCCACTGCCGTCGTAACGCGCCAGTCCATCGCGCGTGCCGACCCAGAGAAAGCCGTCGCGATCCTCGGCGAGCTTGCTGGTGCGCGTCGCCGGCAAGCCGTCTTCGACACCGAACTTGCGGAACAGCGGCGTGCTGAACAAGCTGTCGGCGGCGAACGTATTGCCGATGCCGATCAAACCGAGCAGCGCTGCAAAAAAAATACGCGCGCGACGATTGCGATTGATCGAAGCGAGCGTGCCGCATCGAGCGTAGATATCCGTAGTCACCCGATTCTCCCCAGAAGCATCGTGCACACGTTACGCCATGCCGGCGATGGCGTGAAGTCGGTGAGCTACTGCGCGCAATGCGGATCTGGTTAGAATGCCGCAATGACTCAAACCAACCGCCGCATGCGCCTGCTGACTCTCGCTATCGTGGCCTTGTTGCTGGCCGCGTTGTTGTGGATGCTGCTCGGCACGCTGCGCAGTGCGGTGGCGTTGTGGCACGAACTCAGTGACCTGCCGACCTGGCTGAACATTGGCCTCGGATTGCTGGTCGCAATGGTGACCGGTGGCGGCATCTGGCTCGGCTGGCGCGTGCTGCATCCGCGCGCGCGCAGACAGAAGCCGGTGAGCGCACCGACACGGCCGGAAATCGAGGAGCGCATCACGCGCCTCGAACAACAGCGCGCCGATACCAGCCAGCTCGAAGCCGAGTTGCGTGAACTCGACAAACGCCGTCACGAAGGCGATGTCTATGTCGCGGTCTTCGGTGAAATCAGCGCTGGCAAAAGCAGCGTGATTCGCGCACTCGCACCCGGCGCACACGCACAGGTCGATGTGCTCGGCGGCACGACGCGCGCGGTGGAACATTACCGCAGCACGCTGAAAAACGGTCGCGACGTGGTGTTGTCGGATGTGCCCGGCACGCGCGAGGCGGATGCCGCAGCACGCGAAGCACTCGCACGCGACGAGGCCTTGCGCGCGCATCTGGTGTTGTACATTTGCGCGGGCGATCTGACGCGCGAGCAAGATTCCGAACTGCGCTGGCTCGACGGTTTCGGCAAGCCGCTGATTCTGGCGTTGAACAAGATCGATCAACTCGGCGAACACGATGCGAGCGCGCTGGATTCCGCGTTGCGCACGCGTTATCGCGACGTGGTCGACGCGCAGGTGCTGGTCAGCGCCGGTGGCAGCGAGCAGATCGAAAAAGTGCATGCCGACGGCAGCAAGGAATCACACTCGCGCGCGCGACCGGTGCAGATCGATGCACTGCTCGCCGCGATCACGCGACTCAGCGCACGCGGCGCCGAAGCGCTGGAACCGGCGCGCGAAACCGCGGTGCTTGGATCGCTATCGCAACGTGCCAGCGAACTCGAAACCACCACACGCGCCAACCAGGCGCAAACACTGATCACGCGTTACACACGCCGCGCGATCGTCGGTGCGATGGCTGCGGTTGCACCGGGCAGCGATCTCGTGATCCAGGGCGCACTCGCTACCGCGCTGATCCGCGAACTGGCGCGCACATACGATGTGGCGATTCGCGAGATCGATATCGATGCGTTTCTCAAACAGGCCAGCCTGAGCCTGCGCGCGAGTACCGCGATCGTGCTCGCGATCGCGGGCAACGCGATGAAGGCGTTTCCGGGCCTCGGCACGCTCGGCGGCGGCGTCGTGCATGCGATTGCCTACGGCCTGATTTTCGACAGCCTCGGTCGTGCGGTCGCGACGACGCTGGCCGAGCAGCAGCAGTTCGATCAGGCGCATGCATCGGCAACGCTGAAAAAACTGTTGGCGCAAACCAGTGGCGAACGCATGCGCGAAATCGCCGCATTGGCGATGAGTGCACGCAAGGAAGAACATCAGGAATAAACTGGCGCTTGCTTCGGTTACAAGCATTGATTCCTCTCGTGCAACAGAGTTTTCATCGAGTTCCGTTGTGCTGTCTTCGTCTTCTCTGCCAAGCTACGCCATGAAAAATGTTCGCGGATTTTTATTGCTGCCACTGCTGCTGTGCGGCGTGAACGCGTGGGCGGATGCGGACACCTACAGTTTCGATCCGGTGCATACGCAGATTTTTTTCTGCACAGGTCATCTGGGATTTTCAAAACCCTGCGGGCGCTTGCATGTGTCGGCGGGAAATTTCAGTTTCGACAGCAAAGACTGGAGCAGCGCGCATGTGGATGTGGTGATCGACATCGACTCGCTGAATCTCGGTGATGCGGAATGGGAGACACGCGTGAAATCCGGTGAATTTCTCGATGCAAAACGTTATCCGACGGCACGTTTCATCAGCCAGCGCGTGGAAAAAACCAGCGACAAAAACGGCGCGCAAACCGGCGTCGCGCACGGCCAGTTGATCCTGCATGGCAAGACGCTGAAAATGGATTTGCCGTTCACCTTCAACAAGGCCGGCGTGCATCCGTACACGTTCAAACGCATCGCCGGATTTTCCGCGACGGTAAAAATAAAGCGCAGCGATTTCGGCATGGACCGTTACCTGCAAGTGGTCAGCGACGAGGTCGAACTGCGCATCGAAGCCGAAGGTTTCCGCGATCGCCACGCCGGCGAATCCGTGCAACCCGAACCTGCGCCAGTTGCTGAAAATCTGCCACAAAATTTACCCACACCCAAGGAGAACCACGATGCCGATACGCAACACTGACCACGCCTGGGGCAGCATCAACAAGGCGTTCCACTGGATACTCGCACTGCTCATTATCGGCATGGGTTTTCTCGGCTGGTACATGACGTGGCTGCCGAATGCGCCGGGCAAGATCAAGATTTACGCGTTGCATAAATCCATCGGCCTGACGATTCTTGCGCTCGTGCTGCTGCGCATCTTGTGGCGCCAGTTCGACCGCCGCCCGTCGGAGTTGCCGATGCCGCACTGGCAAGCAGTCGCTGCGCGCGGCGTGCATATCGCGCTATATGGCGTGATGCTGCTGATGCCGCTGTCGGGCTGGCTGTTCAATTCGGCCGGCAATTTCCCGCTGCAATGGTTCGGCCTGTTTCATGTGCCGAGCTTGACCGACGGTGAAAATCCCGCGCTCAAGGCAATCGCCGGCATCACCCATTTGATCCTGTTCTGGGTGTTGCTGGTCGCATTCGTTCTGCACGCGGGCGGCGCGCTCAAACATCATTTCATTGATCGCGATTCCACGTTGCGACGCATGTTGCCATGGGGCACGCGCGCGGAAAAATCCTCGCCGCCGCCCGCAATGACTGCTACCCATTCCACCCCAAATTCGTCATCACCGACCGAGGTAAAATCATGAAAACCGTCCTGCTTTTTGTTCTCGCTTCTGGTTTCTGCGCCAGCGCCGGCGCACGCGATTGGTCCACCGATGCGGCGGCCAGCAAACTCGGTTTCAGCGGCACCTACCAGAACGAAAAGTTCGAAGGCCAGTTCAAGAAATTCGACGCCGTCATCAGCTTCGATGCGGCCGACCTGAGCAAGGCGAAGTTCGACGTCACGGTGGATGTGGCCAGTGTCAATACCGCCAACGAAGAACGCGATGGCAGCCTCAAGGACAAGGAATTTTTCGACTTCGCAAAATTCCCGAAAGCGCATTTCGTCACGAGTGCTTTTCGCAAAGCCGCCGATGGCAGCATCGAAGCCGACGGTACCTTGACCGTGCGCGACAAGTCCAAGCCGGTCACCTTGAAAGTGAAGTTCAGCGAGGCCGGCGACAAGGCCACACTCGATGCCGATACCAAACTCAATCGCCTCGATTTCGACGTCGGCAGCGGCGACTGGAAGGACACTTCGATCATCGGCGCCGACGTGCTGGTACATGCGCATTTGAGCCTGACCGCCAAAGCCGGCTGATCGCGTGAGCGAGGATCGCTCAATCTGGCAACGTCTGCGCGACCTGCTGCCAGCACGCGTGCCGAACGTTGCCGGAACGGCGAACGCGCCGAATGATCCCGCGCACGGCGAAGC
Source organism: Pseudolysobacter sp. (assembly GCA_025351985.1). Lineage (GTDB taxonomy): Bacteria > Pseudomonadota > Gammaproteobacteria > Xanthomonadales > Rhodanobacteraceae > Pseudolysobacter. The sequence goes on along the minus strand of JANXUW010000293.1, from coordinate 2,240 downwards.
GCATCTCGCCCAGGCGAGCGATGCGTTGCGCGCGTTGCTCGATGACCCGAGCATTCCCGATAGCGTGCGCGCACAGCTCGCCGATGATTTTGCGCAAATCGAAGCGCTGCTCGGCAAACTCACGCGCGGCGATCTGCATATCGCGGTATTCGGTCGCGTCAGCGTCGGCAAGTCCGCACTGGCGAATGCGCTGCTCGGCCGCGACGCATTCGATGTCGGTGTATTGCACGGCACGACCACGATGCGGCAGACCCAGCGCTGGCACGAAATCGCCGGCAGCGGCCTGCAACTGATCGATACACCCGGCATCAACGAATTGTCCGGCGAGGAGCGCGAACGCCTCGCGTTCGATGTCGCCGGCATCAGCGATCTAGTGATTTTCGTCGTCGATGGCGACATGACCTCGACCGAACTCGCTGCGCTGCGCACGCTCGCACAAACGCAGCGCCCGCTGATGCTGGTGCTGAACAAAGCGGATCGCTACAGCACAACTGAACGAGAACGCTTGCTGGCACGTTTGCGCGAGCATGCGCACGGATTGGTGCGCGCCGAGGATGTGGTCGCCGCGGCGGCGCGTCCTGCCGAACGCATCGTTGTGCAGGTCGATGCGAATGGCGTCGAACACGAGACACGCACTGAACAACCAGCCGACGTCATCGATCTTACCGCGCGCGTTTTCGCGATCTGTGAGCGCGAAGGCAAGACCTTATCCGCGTTGAATGCAAGCTTGTTCGCCGGTCGCCTCAGCGACAACGTCAGCGCGCGCATCGCCGCCGCACGGCACCAACTTGCCGAACGTGTAATCCGAAATTATTGCATCGCGAAAGGCGTGGCGGTGGCGTTGAATCCGATTCCAGTGGCGGACCTGCTCGCCGCCGCATCGCTCGACGGCGCGATGGTGGTGCATCTGGCAAAAGTTTACGGCCTGCCGCTGACGCGTGCCGAAGCCGGCACCTTGCTCGCGACGATTGCCGCGCAACTGGTCGCACTGATGAGCGCGATCTGGGGCGTGCATCTGGTCGCCTCCGCGTTGAAAGGACTCAGCGCCGGATTTTCCACCGTCGTCACGGCCGGCGCGCAAGGCGCATTGGCGTGGTATGCGACCGAGCTGGTCGGGCGCGCCGCCGAGCGTTACCTGATCCAGGGAAAATCGTGGGGCGAACTCGGCGCCAAACGCGTGGTGGCGGATATCGTCGCGAGCCTCGATCGCGATTCGATTTTGCGTGAAGCACGCGGCGCGATTCTGCAAAAGTTGCGCACGAATTCGTGACTCGCGTCGATTATCCTCGCTTTCCCGAGTCGCCGAAAACTCGATAGCCGGGCTTTCAAATATGCCGTCATTCCAGCGCAGGCTGGAATCCAGTTCTTCGTTGATGCGCGAAGCCAATTGGAATCCCAGCCATACGGGATGATGAGCACAAGCGATTTCTGGTTCTCGCAGCCTGCGAAGAGAACTGGATCCCAGCCTGCGCTGGGATGACGAGCAAGAGATGTACCTGCTGCGCACGATTCCTAGCGATCAACTTTCTGCGCAGAATTTGCGGATCGCATACGCATCGAACGGCCAATCCAGTTCCGCGCCGTCGTCTTCTTTGCGCAATACCGGAATGCGTTCGCCGTAACGGACTTCGAGTGTCGCATTGCTGTCGATGTCAATCGGCATGGCAACGACATCCGCATGCCGCAGCGCTTCTTCGGCGTGCCGACACAACGCGCAATCGCCGCGTCCGTACAAAACCAGTGCCATGGGAAATTCGCGAGTAACAACTCAGCGTAGAATAAGCGTTTTCGCGCTTACGCAGGAACCTCGCAATGGCTGTCAGTGTTTTCGACCTGTTCAAGATCGGCATCGGGCCGTCGTCGTCGCATACCGTGGGGCCGATGCGCGCGGCGCATCGTTTTGTGTTCCGCCTGATCGAGCGCGGCCAGCTCGAACAGACCGTGCGCCTGCGCTGCGAATTGTTCGGCTCGCTCGCGCATACCGGGCGCGGCCACGGCACCGACAAGGCGATCATGCTCGGGCTCGAAGGCGACGAGCCGGACAAGGTCGATGTCGACAGCATCAACGCACGACTCGCGCGCATCCGCGCTGACAAACGGCTGCAACTGAATCCGACCTTGTCGATCGCGTTCGATGAAAAGCGCGACCTGATTTTCAACAAGCGCCAGAAGCTGCCGTACCACTCCAACGGCATGCGTTTTCATGCGTTCGATGCGCAGGAAAACGAGCTGTTCACGCG
>JANXUW010000273.1 GCA_025351985.1 Pseudolysobacter sp. | reverse complement strand
ATGATGTGACTGATGCGCTCTACGTCGAGGCCGCGCGCTGCGACGTCGGTGGCGACGAGGATATCGAGCTGGCCATCCTTGAGCCGCGCAATCGTGCGCTCGCGCTGCGCCTGCTGGATATCGCCGTTGATCGGCGCGGCGGAGAAACCGCGCGCCTGCAATTTTTCGGCGAGTTCTTCGGTGGAATGCTTGGTGCGCGTGAAAATGATCATGCCGTCGAAGGGCTCGGCTTCGAGGATGCGCGTCAGCGCGTCGAGCTTGTGCATGCCGCTGACCATCCAGAAACGCTGGCGGATATTGGTCGCGGTGGCGGTCTTGCTCTTGATCGTGATTTCGGTCGGATCGTTGAGATAGGTTTGCGCGATGCGACGGATCGCCGACGGCATGGTCGCCGAGAACAACGCCACCTGACGTTTCGGCGGCGTCTTCTGCAGGATCTGCTCGACATCGTCGATGAATCCCATGCGCAACATTTCATCGGCTTCGTCGAGCACGAGGCAGGTCAATGCGCTCAGATCGAGCGTGCCGCGTTCGAGATGATCGATCACACGACCGGGCGTGCCGACCACGACATGCACACCGCGACGCAAGCCGGCGAGTTGCGGACCGTAACTCTGGCCGCCATAAATCGGCAATACATGAAAACCGCGGATATGCGCGGCGTAGGTCTGGAACGCCTCGGCCACCTGGATCGCGAGTTCGCGTGTCGGCGCCAGCACCAGCGCTTGCGGTTTGGTTTTGGTCAGGTCGAGTTTCGACAGGATCGGCAGCGCGAACGCGGCGGTTTTGCCGGTGCCGGTCTGCGCCTGGCCGAGCACGTCGCGGCCTTCGAGCAACGGTGGAATGGTCGCGGACTGGATCGGCGACGGCGCTTCGTAACCTACATCGGCGAGTGCCTGGAACACGGGCTCGCTGAGGGCGAGATCGCGAAAGCTCGGCAGGGCCGGAACGGGTTCGGGCGCGGAAGTGGGGGCGGTGGTTTCGGTATCGTCGGACATTTTTTGCTCGTAGGAAATGCGGATAGGCGGCGGTCGCTCTTGCGCATCCATGCGCTCGCGACACTTGGGCATCCTGCCCGGCGGAGGCCCGGGCGCGAGCTTTTGAACTCGCTGCACTAGCAGGTAACGGTGCGGTGACGCCAGCGGCGGAATGAATCGCGCGGCGCATTGTACCTTGTATCGGCCTCGAAGCCGCGTTTGGATTGGATTTGCAACCCGGGTCGAAATAAAAATCGCTACTGTCGGCTGAAAGTATTCCCACTCGGCGCGGTCTGTTGCGGCGTGGCGAAACAATTCTGCGAGGAGAACGGCATGACGATTCGATGCAACAAAACGCGTTTGAGCATGATGATCTGGCTGCCGTTTTTCGCCGGATCGGTGAACGCGACGTGTGTCGCGCAAAGCCCGGAGACGCAGCAGAAAGTCATCGAATTGTATACCTCGGAAGGTTGCAGTTCGTGTCCGCCAGCGGATCACTGGATGAGCCTGATCAAACCGCAGGCCGCGATCGCGCTGGCGTTTCATGTTGATTACTGGGATTCATCAGGCTGGCGCGATCGCTTCGACAGCCCGCGCTACACCGCGCGCCAGCATGATTTGCTGGGCCGCAACGGCCAGACCATCTACACGCCGGAAGTGGCGTTGAACGGCAAGGAATGGCGGCAGTGGTCAAGCGGCAAGGTGCCCGCAGCTGAGCCTGCGAACAGTGCATCGATACCGAGCCTGAGCCTGCAGGTCGAGCCGGGCAATCCGCTGCAGCTGAGCTTGCAGACGCAGCTCGGTACGAATCAGAACGACAAGGCGTGGCGCGCGTATTTTGCGATCACCGAAGACGATCTGCATACCGCGGTGAAGGCCGGCGAAAACCGCGGCAAGGAGTTGAAACACGATCATGTCGTACGCGCGTTCGGTGGCCCGTATGCGCTGGACAAGGCCAATGCAAAACTCGAATTTCCGGCCAACGTGTCGGTACAAAATGCCACGGTCGTCGCGTTTGTGCAGAACAGCGAAACCGGCGTGATCGCGCAAGCGGTGCAGCAGCCGTTGCAGAGTTGTGCGCTGAACTGATCCGATAAACCGGCGCGATTTGATCGCGCCGTTGCTACAGGCCGAACGCGAACAACAGCAGGCAAAGGATCAATCCGAGCGTCGGCACCACCGCCGCGAGCGCTGCCAGCGCGGGATACGCGCGCTTGTGCGTATCGCCGCAGATCGCGCGGATCGTGGTCACGACATAGCCGTTGTGCGGCAACACATCCAGCGCACCGGACGCAAGCGCGACGACGCGATGCAACTGTTCGGCGTTCACACCGGCTGCGAGAAAATGTGGTGCGAGAATCGGCAACGCAATCGCCTGGCCGCCGGATGCCGAACCGGTCATGCCGGCGATGACACTGACCGCAATCGCCGAGCTGACCAGTCCATCACCCGGCATGCCGATCACCCAGCGCACGATTTCCTGGAACGCCGGCAACGCACTCGCGACCGCGCCGAAGCCGACCACGGCCGCGGTATTTCCGGCCGCCACCAGCGCGCCCATGCTGCCGTCCGCGAGCGCTTTGCCGGGTTCGCGCAGATGGCGCAGGTTGAGCAGCGCGGCGGCGATGCAACCGCCGAGCAGGGCGAGGATCAATGCCGAGGTCTTGAAGCGATCGTGCAGCAGGAACGCGATCACCAGCACCACGAGCAGCGGCAGCGCCGCCATAAGCGGATGCGGCAACGATTCGCGCGATTCGCTCGGATCATCGGCGCGCGCTTCGAAATGTTCGCCGCGTGCACGCGCCGCACTGAGCATGCGCTGGAACCACCACGAGCCGAACACGAACATGAAGATCGCGCAGATCAGGCTCGCCTGCCAACCGGCATAGGGTGACGTATGCAGATATTCGATCGGAATCCAGTTCTGGATTTCGGGCGATCCGGCCGAGGTCATGGTGAACGTGACCGAGCCGAACGCGAGCGCGGCGGGGATGTAACGACGCGGCAAATCGGCGGAGCGAAACAGGCTCACCGCCATCGGATACACCGAGAACGCGACCACAAACAGGCTCACGCCGCCGTAGGTCAAAATCGCGCAGGCGATCACCACGGCGAGCGCGGCGTGTTGTGCGCCGAGCCGTTGCGTGACCCAGCGCGCGACGCTTTCCGCCGCGCCGACGTTTTCCATGAGCTTGCCGAAAATCGAGCCGAGCAGAAACATCAGAAACCACTTCGCGATGAATCCCGAGAAGCCGCTCATGTAGCTGCTGATGAGATCGGTCTGGCCGCTGGCGGCGAGTTGCGGCAACAACGGCATCTCGCCGAGCACCGCGACCAGCAACGCGCACAGCGGCGTGGCGATGAACAAATTCATGCCGCGCATGGTGAGCACGATCAGTAGAACTAGCCCGAGGATCAGGCCGACAAGACCGAGCATGCGCGCACTCCGAATCACTGCAAAAGTCGCCGGAGTATCCGCAGTCGCGCCGGCGCGGCCCATTGTACGAAGGTACAAGTGCGTCATGCGCGAGTAACCCCTAGTGTGCCGCCATCCGGTTCCACGCCGGCATCCACTGTCCATAAAAACAAGCACGGGGAATAACAATGAAGCGCAAGCATCTGAGTCTGGCCATCGCTGTGGTCCTGAATCTTTCGACGGTCGCCTACGCGAATGATGTTGCGGACGCGACCACCGCTGCGGATCCGCAGGCCACCGCCGCCACGCCCGCCGCGACGAATGCGCCGGGCAGCGAGGCGCGACTCGATACCGTCACCGTCACCGCGCGTCGTCGCGAAGAAAGCGCGCAGAAAGTACCGGTGTCGGTCAGCGCATTCGGCCAGGAAGACTTGGCCGAACTGCAGGCGCACACCGTCGATAATCTGCAAGGCGCGGTG
>JANXUW010000255.1 GCA_025351985.1 Pseudolysobacter sp. | reverse complement strand
CATGAATCCGCTTGATCAACAAAATTTACTAGGCGCGCGGCGTCAAAAAAAATCATACCTGCCCGCAGCGGTCTGGCTGCAGGCAGGCGCGTGATGTTTATTACTTGAGCTGACTCGGAACAAAAACCTCCATTACCGCCTTTCGCAGCAAATCCGACGGTAATAAACCTTGCGCGAGGATAAAATTATGGAATGCCCGGCGATCGAGTTTTTTCGCACCGAGTTTCAATTCAGTTTCAACGCGTAACTGCATCAGTCGCGTATAACCGTAGAAATAACTCGTCGCCTGGCCCGGCGAGCGGAACGTGTAGCGATCGACTTCCTGTTTGGTCATCGCTTCGGACAACACCACATCCTGCGTGAGTATGTCGTGCGCCTGTTGCGGCGTCATGCGACCGAGATTCACCATCGGATCGATGAACGCGCGGGCGGCACGTTGCAGGCGCGCCTGCAACGCGATCATCTGGCCTTCGAGCGGCTCGTAGGGTTTCATTTCCGCTTCGGCGTACAGCGCCCAGCCTTCGACGTTGACGCTATTGAACGCGAACAGACTGCGCGCGAGCGAAACGCCGTTTTCCACCATCGATGAAAACTGCAGTTCGTGACCCGGGCGGCCTTCGTGCGCGGTCAGTGTCCACGACGCGGCTTCGTTGGTGAAGTCATCGTACGTGCTGGATGCATCGCCGGTCGGCACGCCGAGCGGCAATACAAACTGGCCGCGCTCGCCGGTGTTGCCGATCAAACGCGGCGGTTCCATGTGCGGCGCCGGCTGCGATGCGCTTTCGGCTTCGGAGGCGACGCGCATGATCATCGGCCGACTCGGCAGCGTCACGATATGTTCGCGGCGGATGATGTCCTCGATCGCCGTGATGCGATCCTTGTAATACGGCTCGATCGTGTCGCGTGCGAGCTGCTTCTTTTTGAGCTCGCGGATCACATCGCGATAATCGCTGCTGGCGTAGCCTCTTTCTTTCGCGATGATCGCCGCGAGTGAACGCATTTCGTTGCGCGTTTCGGCAAATTCGAGTTCGGCCGCGGCAATCAGTTGCTCGGGCGAAATATCGATGCCGACCTGCTTGAGGTTATGCGCATACACCTCTGCCGGCAGGCGAAAATCCGTTCGCGCACGCGGCAGAACGGTGTTGCGCGTCCACTCGTTGTAATCCTTGAGTTGCTGTTCGAGCGCGGCCAGCGCGGCATCGGCATTCTTGATCTTGTACTTCACGAACAGCTCGCGAATGCCGCTGATGTAACGCGGTGTGTTCGCCAGGCCCTGTTCGAGTTCGGTCTTGAACGGGCCTTGCAACGCGCTGTTGTCGAAATGCTCCAGCGTACGCCGTTTGGCGAGTTCGGTCAGCGGCGTGGCGCCTTTTTCCAGACCCGCATAACGCTTCAACCGAACCAGCGCGACTTCGCGTCGTTTGGCATCGATCTGGTCGTTGAGCAGCGCCCGCAAGCCGTTGAATTCGAGCTGGCCGACATCGGTATACGGCAAGAAATATTTTTCGTCGAGTTCGCTGCCTTCGATGCGCAGGCTCGCGGCCTGCAGCATGATTTCGAGATCCTGCTTGACGTGCACATCGGTCTCGCTGGCCAGGCGTTTTTCGAGTTCGGCCTTGACCTTTTGTGTCGCCTCGCGCGACCGCGCGTTGACGTTCGGACCGAGGTCGACGATCTTGTCGTCGTAACCGTTCAGGCCGCTGCGCGCGGCAAATTCGGGATTAAAACTGGCCTGCACATCGAGCAGCAATTGTGCGTTCTTGTTGCTCTTGGCGACCCATTCGGGCGTGGCCGCAAAAACGCAGGCACTACTCAATGTGAGCGCGATGACAGTGAACAAATGACGACGAAACATGGCACACCTCGGATCGATGATGACAACCGAGGTTAGCCGCAATTGGCGCGTGCGCAAATAGGCCGGAAGTAGTGCGATCCGGCGATGACTCGCTCGTCAGCCCGGTCGTCATTCCAGCGAAGGCTGAAGTGTTTTTCAACAGCGAAGCTGGTCAATCCATCTTGACCTTGATCTTCCAGCCTTGAGTTTTCGTCAGGCCCAGAAAATCAAAATGGATTCCAGCCTTCGCTGGAATGACGGACTCTTTATAGTTTTCTCGGATTGAGTTTGTATCTACTTCGGCGCGTACTGCGCCTCACCGTTGCCGAACGACCAGTTCTCCTTTTTCACTTCGATCAGGCTGATGAAAACATCTTCCTTGCGCAGGCCGATGCGCGTATGCAAACCCTCGGCGACGGCGCGATAAAACGCCGCCTTTTTCTCCAGCGTGCGACCTTCGTTCAAGGTGATCTGGATGATCACGCAATCGTCGCTGCGCGTGATGCCGAGATAGGTCTTGTCGATCGCCATCTGGTCGGCGCGATGCTCGGTCATGATCTGGAAACGATCGTCGGCGGGCACGTCCAACGCCGAACGCATCGCCTCGTAAATGACGTCGCCGATACCGGCGCGATAGTCCGCGGACTTGCCTTCGATGAGATCGATTCTTGCGAGGGGCATGGATAAATCCTTTGGCGAATGGTCAGAAAAAAACTCGGCAGATTCGGCATACGCCGCGCGGATGGCGCGACGCCTGCCGTGCGGGCATCACGCTACCAGCGTGGCGTCGAGCGTGATCTTCGTGTTGAGCAATTTGGATACCGGACAACCGGCCTTGGCCTTGGCCGCGATCTGCTCGAACGCGGCTTGGTCGGTGCCGGGGATCGTTGCTTTCAACGTGAGGTGCACGGCGGTGATCGCAAATCCGTCGTCGAGTTTTTCCAGCGTGACTTCGGCGCTGGTATCCATCTGCGTTGCAGTGAGGCCCGCTTCGCCGAGCATCAGCGACAACGCCATCGTGAAACAGCCGGCATGCGCCGCGCCGATGAGTTCCTCGGGATTGGTGCCGGGTTTGCCTTCGAAGCGGCTGCTGAAACCATACGGATACGCGGCGAGCGCGCCGCTCTGCGTCGAGATGCTGCCCTTGCCATCCTTGATGCCGCCTTGCCATGCGGCGGACGCGGTGCGTTTGATGTTCATGTGAAATCTCCAGCTCGTTGAGGGGATGAATCTGCCAGCGCGTGATGCAGTGCGTGCGCCGAATGTCGATGCTAAAACATATTGCGGAAATCGGCTGTTAAGTGGCCTGAAAAAACGTGTGACTTTTGCGTGCTGCCAGAATACCCGACGTGGGCTTGCATCGAGTAGCGCAAATCGGCAGCATCGCGCCATGACGATTCATCGCGGACAATGCCATTGCGGTCGTGTGCGTTTCGAGGTGCAGGCGCCCGCGCGCATTGATGCGCTCGAATGCAATTGCTCGATCTGCCGCATAAGCGGTTTCCTGCACCTGATCGTGCCGGCCGCGCGTTTCCGCCTGCTCGACGGCGCCGATGCGCTGACCGAATACACGTTCAATACCGGCATCGCCAAACATCGGTTCTGCAAAGTCTGCGGCATCAAGGCGTTTTATATTCCGCGCTCGCATCCCGATGGCGTGGATATCAACGTGCATTGCCTCGATCCGGCGACGATTGAACATATCGCGATCACGTTGTTCGACGACACGCAACGCGAAGCGAGCACCGCAGCGGTGGCGCATTTGTCGCGCGAATGAATGGCGGAGTTTTCCGTCCGACCAATACGACGCTAGCGCAAGAAAAATTTCAGCAGGAAAATCCCGAGCATGCTGAAACAGATCGCGAGTTTTACCAGCGTGCCGACCAGCATGCCGAGCCACGTCGCGATGCCGACATGACCGGCCTTGCGCAAGGTGCCGCCATCGACCAGCTCGCCGAGCAGCGCGCCGAGAAACGGGCCGAGCAATAATCCGGGCAGGCTGAAAAACAATCCGACGAGCGTGCCGGCGGTCGCGCCGAACACGGCCCATGCGCTTGCGCCGACGCGTTTTGCGCCGAGCATGCTGGCGAAAAAATCGAGCAGGATCGCGAGCAGGCTCAGCACACCGAGCACGATCAAGGTATACATCCCGACGTTCTGGTAACCGTCCGCCCACGCCGCCAGCCACATGCCGGCGAACATCAGCGGCACGCCCGGAATGATCGGCACGATCGCGCCAACCAGGCCGCACAGAATCAATAACGCGGAGCAGACATACAACAGGCTGATGGGCATCGGGGCGGCGAGGGGCTGGAGCGACGGCGCAGTGTACGGTGTCGAGGTTAATCGCGGTGGAACGAATGTTGTCGCGGTCTTGACTTTGCCGCGCAGCGTGGCACGCCGCAGCGATGTGACGCGAACATCGGTGCCGGCCGCAAATCACGGCGTGGCATCGATGCATGGAATCCGCAAGGTTTATTGATCGCTGAGATTGAACGCGATCGGCACCTGCACCCACGACGCGATCGTTTTGCCATTCTCGATCGCCGCGACAAAATGCCAGTGCAACACGGCTTCGCGTGCGGCGCGATCGAGTCGCGGCGAGCCGCTGGATTTGGCGATCTCGATGGTCTGCGGCAAACCTTCTGCGTCGACCATGACGTGCAGAATCACTTTGCCTTGCTCATGCGCACGCAGCGCATCTTTCGGGTACATCACACGCGTCGAGCCACGATAACCGGCGCTTTCGGTTTTGCCGGATGAAGCCGGCAATTCAGCCGGGCCGGTCGGGATGCTCGGCACGGCCGGTATCGACATGATGTTCGGTTCAGGATTCGCGACGACTGGTGGTGTCGGCAGGATCGGCTTTGTCGTGTGGATCGGCTGCACATGCTTGATCACGGGCACATCGAGCGGCGGCGGAAGTTCCTTCTTCGGTTGCGGCTCGACGATGTTCACGACGACTTCGTGTTCCGCGACGACATGCTCACGCAACGGCGGCGCGAGCGGCGCCAACAGCAACAAGCCAGCCAGCAGATGCACGGCGATGGTGGCCGCGGTAGCGCCGATGCGCCGCCATTGCATGGCAGGCAGGTAGGGCAGGGTGGCAACGTGGGTTTGCATGGCTCGACTCCCGTAAGCAGGACAACGCACAAGGCGCCACAGCACAGGCTGTGAAAGCTGCAACGCGGCCGGGAATCGGGCGGGGTTAAAACGTGTGAAAGATAATCGCGAAAAACGCCGACGAGAAAATATCGCGGATGAATCCAACGCGATCAGCCTGCGTCGAGATGTTGCAGCAACGCTATCGCCGCGGCCGGATTGCGTTCTTTCGCGGCGCTGATGAAGTAGATGAACACGTCGCGTCTCGCCGCGGGTTTTGCTGGCGGCGCGATGTGTGGCAAGTCATCCGGCTCGCCGCCGCCGGTGCGCCGTGGAAGGCTCGATGGTGTCGCACGTTTTTGCAAAATACATCGCCGCAAAACGCAGGTTTGAGTCACCGCGGCGCGCATGAAAAACGTATCGGAATGGCCGTATAGCCGTCCAAAACTGGCTTGTCGGTAGAGGCTTCGACAAATCATATCGGCTGGATTCCGGGCTGGCGCTACTGCTTCGCCAAACTGGCGTTGACACTTTTTTAGCCTGCATATGCATATAACGGATTTCCAATTCCGCTTGACCGCGCGTGCGCCTAAGATCACTCATCCCTCATTGTGGATCCACCGACCATGACTACTCGCCGATCGACGCGCCTGCTGTTGCTCTCCACCGCATTGTCTGCCGTGCTGCCGCTGGCATCGGCATGGGCCAAAGACGTCACGCTGCTGAATGTTTCCTACGATCCGACGCGCGAGTTGTATCGCGACGTCAATGCCGCGTTCAGCAAACAATGGAAAGACAAGACCGGCGACACGCTCACGATCAATACCTCGAACGGCGGCTCCGGCAAGCAGGCGCGTGCGGTGATCGACGGTCTCGATGCCGATGTGGTGACGCTGGCGTTGGCGTGGGATATCGATGCGATCGCGCAACGCGGACTGACCGACGCGGCGTGGCAAAAACGCCTGCCGGAAAACAGCACGCCGTTCACCTCGACGATCGTTTTTCTGGTGCGTAAGGGCAATCCTAAAGGCATCCACGACTGGGCCGATCTGACCAAACCCGACGTGCAGGTGATTTCGCCGAAT
>JANXUW010000540.1 GCA_025351985.1 Pseudolysobacter sp. | reverse complement strand
CTGCCACACCTTGAAACGGTCGACGGCATAAGTCAGCCCTGACGTGGTTTCCGTCAGATACGGCGTATCGATCTGCTCGACGTTGCCAAGGCAAATCATCTTGGTGCCTGGCCCGGCACGTGTCAGTAGGGTTTTCATCTGCTTTGGCGTGAGGTTTTGCGCCTCGTCGATGATCACATAACGATTCAGGAAGGTTCGGCCACGCATGAAATTCAGCGAGCGGATCTTGATGCGTGACGCCAGCAAATCGTTGGTCGCCGCACGCCCCCATGCGCCGCCTTCAGTCGGTGTGGCCAGCACTTCGAGGTTGTCGGTCAGCGCGCCCATCCACGGCGTCATTTTTTCTTCCTCCGTACCGGGCAGGAAGCCGATGTCGTCACCGACAGAAACCGTGGCACGGGTCATGATGATTTCGCGGTAGCGTTGCTGATCCATCGTCTGTGCGAGGCCTGCCGCGAGCGCGAGCAAGGTTTTGCCGGTACCAGCCGTGCCGAGCAGGGTGACAAAATCCACCTCGGGATCCATCAGCGCATTCAATGCAAAATTCTGCTCACGGTTGCGCGCGCCGACGCCCCATACGGTGTGCGAGCCTTTCGAATAATCCTCGACGATCTGCAGGGTCGCCATACCGCCGCGCAGTTTTGCAACACGCAGTTCCAGCTGATTTTCACCTGGCAGATACAGAAACTGGTGCGGATGCCAATCCTCGTCCTCGCGTACTTTCAGTTCGTAGAATGCATGGCCACGTTCCGACCAGGAACGCACTTCTTCATGTCCCGACCAGAAATCTTCGGGCAATTCGTTATGCCCTGAATACAAAAGATTAAAATCGTCCAGCGCGCGATCATTCTCGTAATCCTCGGCGGGAATGCCGTAGATCGACGCCTTGATGCGCAGGTTGATGTCTTTGGAAACGAGTACGACAGGGGATTTGGCATTTTGCTCGCGCAGACTCAAAACGCTGGCCAGAATCTGGTTGTCGGGGAGGCCCACCTTCTTGCCGTGGATCGCCGGGGCTTCGGCGGTGCGGGTTTGGAAATACAACTTGCCGATCTGATCCGCACGTTTGAGCTGCAGACCTTGCGGCATGATCAGGTCAATGCCTTGGTTGATGCCATCTGCGCCACCGTGCACGATCAGCTCATTCAGAAAACGACTGACCTGACGCGCATTGCGTGAAACTTCAGATGCACCTTTCTTGGCCGCATCGAGTTCTTCCAGCACGGTCATCGGAATAAATACGTCGTGTTCCTCGAATCGAAACAACGCGGTCGGATCGTGCATCAGCACGTTCGTGTCGAGTACGTAAATGCGTTTTCCACGTGTCATGCGCTGCTCACTCTGCGGTTGCTGGAAAAGTCGAAATGCGTTTTACGAAATCGTTCTGTCTTGCTCGCAAAACCTGTTGGCAAGTCACCTGCGTTGGATATCCAGCATGTCGAGCACGGCCTGAGCATGCCCGCTTACTTTGACATTGCGCCACTCGTGATTGAGCTTCCCATTGGGATCGATCAGGAATGTGCTGCGCACGATGCCCAGATAATGTCGACCGTACAATTGCTTTTCGTGAATCACATTGAAGGCGCGACACCACGTTTCGTCACCGTCGGAAATCAGCCGGAAAGGCAGCGCAAATTTGGCGCTGAAATTGACGTGCGCCTTGATCGAATCGCGCGATACGCCCAACACAACCGCATGGCGATCGGTGAACGCGGCATACAGGCTCGCAAAGTCTTGTGCTTCACGTGTGCAGCCGGTGGTGTTGTCTTTCGGATAAAAATAGACGATGACAAATTTGCCATGCAGATCGTGTAGTCGAATCACGACGTCGCTAGCGATGGCGCCGGTGAGGTTCGGAATCTTGTCGCCGATTTTCAGCATCGTTCGAGACAGTCTCTAAAGTCGAAGCATCAGAATTTCATCGGATCCATGATGGCATCAAGATTGAGTCCATCGCAGAATTCAAGAAAATCGTCGCGCAGTGCGGCGATATGTGTCGTGGAAGGTATACCGATGGTGATCTGTGCCGAAAACATGTCTGCGCCGGTCTGCATCGCGCGGTATCGGGTGGATTGCAATTGCTCGATGGTGATGCCGTGGTGCAGGAAAAACTCGGCAATCTGATAAAGAATTCCCGCTTTGTCCGCGGCGATCACCTCGACCACATAGGGCAACAGATTGGTCTGCAGCTGCTTCTGACTGGTACGGAAATACAGCAGGCGCAATTGTTCTTCACGTTCGTAGCGCGCTAGTGCGGATTCGAGCTTGGCGATCGCATCCCAAGAGCCGATCGCGAGCACGAGCACGGAAACATCGCGGCCAAGCGTCGCCACGCGCGCCTCGACGACATTGCAACCACAGTCGGCAATCCGTTTGCTCAAGGTCACCAGCGGCGAATGGCTTTGCGCGGCAAACGCGTTGATCAGCAGGTGATTTTCGTTTGCGGTGGGGCGTGGCGCGGTGGTATCGGTCAAAACGGCCTTCCTGCGAGTTACTGGATATATAGAGGGAAAAGGCGGCGCCTTCATGCAACTCATGAGCAGAATACTTGCCATGCCCAAGACCCGCAAGTAACATCGCGCGTCATCTCAAGCCCCGGATTCTGTCTTGAAATTCATCGGAAGCATGTGTGCGCTGGTCACGCCGTTCCAAGCGAGCGGCGCCCTCGATATTGCGGCATTTGGCCGGCTTGTCGATTATCAATTGGCGGGCGGTACGCAGGGCTTGATTGTCGCCGGCTCGACGGGTGAAGCACATGCGCTTGATGACGCCGAATATGCCGATCTTTTGCGCTTTGCCGTCGAGCGTGTTGCCGGACGCATTCCGGTCATTGCCGGCACCGGCACGGCGAACACGCACAAGACCATTCGCCTGACCGAGCGCGCCAAGGCGCTCGGCGCCGATGCTGCGCTGGTAGTCACGCCTTATTATGTACGCCCCACTCAGGGTGGATTGTTGCAGCACTACCAAGATGTAGCGGAACACGGCGGATTGCCGGTCATTCTATACAACGTGCCGGGCCGCACTGCCTGTGACATGTTGCCGGAAACCGTGGCCGAGCTCGCCAAACATCCGAGTATTGTAGCCATCAAGGAAGCGAATACGGATGCCCGGCGCATGCAGCAGTTGCTGGAATTGCAGAATCAGAATTTCAGTGTCCTGAGCGGTGACGATCCGACGTTTGTCCGCGCAATGCTAAGCGGGGCGCGTGGCGTGATTTCGGTGGCTGCGAATCTTGCTCCGCAGTATTTCCGTCGTCTGGTAGATACATGCATTGCCGGCAAGCAAGAGGATGCGCGGAGACTGAATGACGCGCTGCTATCCCTGTATGATGTGCTGGCTGCCGAACCCAACCCCATTCCGGTGAAATGGTGTTTGAGTGTGCTGAATATTTGTTCTGCGCATTTGCGCCTGCCTTTGACCTGCCTGAGTGCTGAACACCACGCGCATGCGGTCGAAGTAGTCAGAAATTTTTTCCCTGCTGAGGTTCAGCCGCGGCACAGCAGCGCGGCTTAAAATGAACGGCGCGTCGCGCGTCCTTTTCCCAATCAGGAAGTCCCAGATCCGTGAACCTTGAAAAATTTCTGCGTTATCTCTTGCTCGGCGGCATGACCGCGTTGTTGCTGAGTGGTTGTGGCATGTTCCGCACCCATACCGATTACGACAAAGCCGTCGAAGCGCGTCCGCTGGATGTGCCGCCCGATCTCGATACGCCAAACACGGCCGGCGAACTGATCGTGCCACCGGCTGGCGCTGGCGCTGGTAGATCCAGCGCATCGACCGGTGCTGTCGGCTCGCCGCCTGCCAGTGGTATCAGCGCAGCCGCCCAAGGCAATGGCGTACGCATTGCCGACTCGGTCGCGAACGCGTGGCAGCGGGTCGGATTGGCGCTCGAACGCGGCAAAGTCGGCACGATCGTGAGCCGCGATGAAGCAGCGCACAGTTATGCAGTAGATGTCACTGTCGCTGCGGGCCCGAAACCCGGCTTCTTCAAGCGCATCATTGGTGGCAAACAGGCGGTCAGCGTCAATCGCGTGATCATCCAGGTCGATGCCGACGGCGATGCCGCCAACGTCAATGCGTCGGGCGATCCGAGTGCAGTCAAGCAAGTGCTGGATGTGTTGCGCGAGCGTTTGTCTTAATCACGCTTCACGGCTGGGCAACTGCGAGATGTTTCTCGCAGTTGGTTTTCAAGTGATCTGATGTCGGTTTGATCGATTCGGAGTTTTGCGACCATGGCTCGATCAAAAGCGCAGGCGCTCCAGATTTGTAGCCGATCGCTACAATCGTTGGCCGAGGTGTGGATCAGGATTTCGCTGTGACCTCGGCAATTCGATTTAACGTTCGAGCAGCGAAAGTTTGTCGGGTTTGCCTTCCCATTCCTTGGCGTCCGCTGGTGCATCCTTGCGTACGGTCAATACCGGCCACGCCTTGGCGAGTTCGGCGTTGATCTGGATAAATGCCTCTTGTCCAGCCGGCACATCGTCTTCGGGATAGATCGCATTGACCGGGCACTCCGGTTCGCACAAAGTGCAGTCGATGCATTCTTCCGGATCGATGACCAGGAAGTTCGGACCTTCGTGGAAACAGTCGACCGGACATACTTCGACACAGTCGGTGTACTTGCACTTGATACAACTTTCCGTCACGACGAAGGGCATGTCGCTGGTTCCATGATGGGGTGGTAGGAAAGATAGCGGTAAGAATGGTGCTCCCTACGAGACTCGAACTCGTGTTCCCGCCTTGAGAGGGCAGTGTCCTAGGCCACTAGACGAAGGGAGCATGGATTGGGGAAATCCAAGTGCCGACTAGTATAAACTGGAACCGAAGAAAATCCACCGGGTTTCTTCCCGTGTGAACGCGATACGTGCGTATCGCGAGTCAATTATGAGGTAACGGAACAACGTTGCCGTGCCAACCGAGCCACCACACACTGTCAGGAGACACTACGTGGTTTTGAATTTCCTGACAGACATTTTCCGCCGCGGTCCACGTCAGCGCGAGGCATTGCCAAGCGCGGCCGTCAAGCGCGCAACAACGAAACAAAAGATAGCCGCAAGCCCGAGCTTGAACCTTAACCTGCGCATCATCCCGCGCGAAAAACACAACATTTCGCGCAAGAATATTTCCAGTGGTGCGCTGCGTGTTTTGTATCGTTTGAACGAAGCCGGATATCAGGCATTTCTGGTTGGCGGAGCGGTGCGCGACCTGCTGTTGGATGGGCATCCCAAAGATTTTGATATCGCCACCGATGCTACCCCGGAGCAGGTTAAATCGCTGTTCCGCAATTGTCGCCTGATCGGCCGGCGCTTTCGTCTCGCGCACGTCATGTTCGGCCCCGAGGTGATCGAAGTCGCGACGTTCCGCGGACTCAGCGACGACGGCACCGGCGATCGGCACATCGTCGATGGACGACTGATTCGCGACAATGTCTACGGCGGCATCGACGAAGATGCGATCCGTCGCGATTTCACCGTCAACGCCTTGTATTACGACATTGCCGATTTCAGCGTGCGCGATTACACCGGCGGTTATGAGGATTTGACGCGCCGTGAATTGCGCCTGATCGGCAATCCGGATCAACGTTATCGCGAAGATCCCGTGCGCATGCTGCGCGCAGTAAGATTGTCGGCGAAACTCGGCTTCACGATCGCGCAAGACGCGCAAGCCCCATTCGCGACACTCGGCGCCTTGCTCGCGGAAGCGCCGCCCGCGCGGCTGTTCGATGAGACGCTCAAGCTGTTCCTGGCGGGGCACGGTCTCGCCAGTTTCCGTCGCCTCGATGAAACCGGATTGCTGCAGGAAATTTTTCCGCTCACCGCAAAAAGTCTGGTTCGATCCGGCGAAGACAATCTGCGCAATCTGATCGAAGGCGCGCTGAAAAATACCGACGCCCGTGTGCGTGAAGGCAAGTCGGTCACGCCGGCTTTCCTGTTTGCGACGTTGCTATGGGGCGCGGTACGCGCGATGGCGCAACGCGCGGTGACAGCAGGCACTGACCCTGGCGTGGCCTGGCAAAATGCGTCGGATCGCGTGATTGCGGAACAGGTCGCACGCGTAGCGATACCGCGTCGTTTCAGCATTACGGTGCAGGAAATCTGGGCGTTGCAACCACGTTTTGAACAACGTTCGCGCAAGCGCGTATTTCGTTTGTTGACACATCCGCGTTTCCGCGCGGCGTATGATTTCTTGGTGCTGCGTGCGGTCGAGTCGCCGCAGGTCAGGGAACTCGCACAATGGTGGACCGATGCACTGGCGTTGCCGGAGCACGAGCTCGCAGAGCGCCTCGGGGTCAATTCGCTGACCGCGCCGCCACTGGCAAGCACGATGGATGATGGCCCGAAGAAAAAACGTCCGCGTCGCCGACGTGCCAAACGTCCTGCGGTCGCCGATGGCGTGTCCATGCCGTCGGGCGTGGACAACGAGTAAGCGATCAACAACGATGCAAATCGCTTATATTGGCCTCGGCAGCAATCTGTCGGGGCCGGAAATCCAGTTGCAACGCGCCCTGCGGGCGCTCCAGCAGTTACCGCAATCATCGCTAATGCGCAGCTCGAATTTTTACCGCACATCGCCGTGGGGTGAAACAGATCAGCCGGATTTCGTCAATGCTGTGGCCGAAATCGAAACCACGCTTTCACCGCGGGTTTTGCTGAGTAATCTGCTGGCGATCGAGCATGGTTTCGGACGACTGCGCACCGAACAGCGTTGGGGGCCGCGTATCATCGATCTGGATCTATTGAGCTATGCGAATTGTGTGATGGTTGAATCCGGCCTGCAGTTGCCGCACCCACGCATGCACGAACGTGCTTTTGTGCTGTTGCCATTGGCCGAACTCGCCCCAGGTATGCGAATCATGGAATACGGCACGGTCGAGGAGTTGTGTCGCTTGGTGGATGTGCACGGATGTCAGGTGCTGGAAGAAATTGAGTCTTCGTTGCGAATCTCGATCAATTCCTAGATGCGACGTAGTTATGGCTTGTCGACGACAGTTACTGCGTTACGCGGTAAATTTTCTCGAATCTTGGTTTCCGACTAGAACAACAAAGTGGAGTTGATGATGTACGGAAATGCCAAGTCCGTGTCTGCGCGCGCGCCAGTGACGGTGCCGCATTTGCTCGGCATGAAATCGCGCGGCGAAAAGATCGTTGCGCTCACTGCATACGACGCGAGCTTCGCGACGCAGTTGGACATCGCCAGCATCGATATCGCGCTGGTCGGCGATTCGCTGGGCATGGTGGTGCAAGGGCAGGTGAGCACACTTCCGGTAACTCTTGAGGAAATGGTCTACCACACTGCCGCTGTTGCGCGCGGTTTGCATGTGGCATTGCTGGTCGCCGATCTGCCGTTCATGAGTTACCGCAACCCGGATGCTGCTGCGCTTAGTTCGGCGCGGTTGCTCGCGCAGGGCGGGGCCGCGATGGTCAAGCTCGAAGGCGCGGGACATGTGCTTGAAGTTATCCGTTATCTCGATGAGCGCGAAGTTCCGGTCTGTGCGCATCTGGGTTTGACGCCGCAATCCGTGCATAAACTCGGCGGATATCGCGTGCAAGGCAAGGGCAAGTCGGAGGCAGAACGCTTGCTCGCCGACGCCGTTGCGGTCGAGCAGGCAGGCGCCGATCTGCTGGTGCTGGAATGTGTGCCTGCGACGTTGGCGAAACGCATTACCGACGCCTTGCGCATCCCGGTGATCGGCATCGGCGCGGGCGTGGATTGCGACGGGCAAATTCTGGTGCTGTACGACATGCTGGGCATTACCCCGGGCAAACGTCCGCGTTTCAGCAAGGATTTTCTGCTGCAGAATGGCTCGATCGAAACGGCACTCAAGGCCTATGCAAAAGCGGTGCGGACCAGCGAGTTTCCAGCCAGCGAACATTCTTTCTAGAGACCGCCAGATGCAAATTTTTTCGCAAGCAGGCGAGCTGCGCCGATACGTGGCCGAGCGGCGTAAACAAGGCCAGCGCATTGCCCTCGTGCCGACGATGGGCAACTTGCATGCCGGACATTATTCGCTGATCGAGATCGCGCGGCGGCAGGCCGATGTGGTCATTGCGAGTGTCTTCGTCAATCCGACCCAGTTCGGGCCAAATGAGGATTTCAATCGGTATCCGCGGACTCTCGAAGCGGATCAACTCGGGCTCAAGCAATATTCGTGTGATGTCTTGTTTGTGCCAGCCGTGGATGAAATCTATCCGTACGGCGCTGCACACGGCGTAAGGATCGAAGTGCCGCAACTAGGCGATATCCTCGAAGGTGCATGCCGCCCGGGTCATTTTGTCGGGGTGGCCACGGTCGTGACCAAGCTGTTCAATCTGGTCACGCCGGACGTCGCCGTGTTTGGGCAGAAAGATTATCAGCAACTGCTGGTGATTCGCCGGCTCACTCGTGATCTGGGCTTGCCGATCGAAATCATCGCCGGTCCGACCTTGCGCGAATCGAATGGGCTGGCGCGCAGTTCGCGCAATCAATACCTCAGCGATTTGCAGCGCGAAACCGCGGCCGTGATTCATCGGAGTTTGACCGGCATGGCTGAAAATGTGCGCGCCGGAATTACCGATTTCGAGAAGATTGAAGCTGAGGCGCGTGGTTTGCTTAAGGCTGCGGGCCTGCAACCGGACTATGTGGTATTGCGCAATAGCAGCGATCTGGCAAAACCTGACGCCGGAAAAAATACGGGTCTTGTGGGTTTGATTGCC
>JANXUW010000225.1 GCA_025351985.1 Pseudolysobacter sp. | reverse complement strand
GCCGTTTTCGTCGTTAGTCGAAAACGTGACTTCGCCATTCTCGACTACAACGCCGGTGCCTGGCAGCATCGCCAGCTTCAGCGTGCCCTTCGGTCCTTTGACGGTGATCGCATTATCTTTGACGGCGCACTCGACCCCTTTGGGGAGCACAACCGCTTTTTTAGCTACGCGTGACATGGATATTCTCCGAACTTAGGCGACGGTGCCGATGATTTCGCCGCCGAGACCCTTCGAACGCGCTTGCGCGTCCGTCATGATACCGGACGAGGTCGTCACGATCGAAATACCCAGACCGCCCAACACCTTCGGCAATTCATCCTTGCCGCGGTACTGGCGCAGGCCGGAACGGCTGACGCGTTGCAAATGGTCGATAGCCGGCTTGCCATCAAAATACTTGAGCGCAATTTCGAGCTCTGCCTTGTTGCCTTCGGCCTTGGTGACCTGGGCGTCGCGGATATAACCTTCGTCCTTGAGTACCTTGGCAATCGCTACCTTGGTCTTGGACGACGGCATACGCACTGCCACTTTGGCCGTAGCCTGGGCGTTGCGAATGCGCGTAAACATATCGGCGATCGGATCTGTCATGCTCATAAGTCTGTTCCTTCCTTACCAGCTGGCTTTGCGCAAGCCGGGCACGTCACCACGCATCGTGGCTTCGCGCAGCTTGTGACGGCCAAGACCGAACTTGCTGTATACGCCACGCGAACGACCGGTCAATTCGCAGCGATTACGCTGGCGAACGGGACTGGAGTCACGCGGAAGTTTCTGAATCTTCGTCTGCGCCGCCATCTTGTCCTCATAGGACGATTTGGGACTCATCACGATTGCTTTGAGTTCTGCGCGTTTGCTGGCGAATTTCGCCACCAGTTTGGTGCGCTTTCTTTCGCGCATCACCATGCTTGTCTTGGCCATAGCCGGTTTATCCTGTTGCGAATTGGTGCGTGATTAATTGCGGAAAGGGAAACTGAAGGCTTCCAGCAATGCCTTGGCTTCCTCATCGGTCGCTGCGGTCGTGGCGATGGAAATATCCATGCCGCGCAATGCGTCGATCTGATCGAAATCGATCTCGGGGAAGATGATCTGTTCCTTGATCCCCATATTGTAGTTGCCACGGCCGTCAAACGCACGACCATTCACACCACGGAAGTCGCGCACGCGCGGCAAGGCGATGTTGACCAGGCGATCAATGAACTCGTACATACGATTGCGGCGCAAGGTGACCTTGCAACCGATCGGCCAGCCATCACGAATCTTGAAGGTCGCGATCGATTTGCGTGCCAGCGTCGAGACCGGCTTCTGACCGGCGATCTTGGCCATGTCGGCGAGCGCGAAATCGAGCACCTTCTTGTTGCCGACCGCTTCGCCCACGCCCATGTTCAGCGTGACCTTGGTGATACGCGGCACTTGCATGATATTGGCATAACCAAAGCGCTCCATGAGCTTCGGCACCACTTCATCTTTGTAGAATTTTTCCAGACGTACCATGACTATATTCCTTACGCGTCAACTACTTCGCCCGATGCACGAAAAACGCGCACCTTGCGGCCGTCGTCGAGCTTCTTGAAACCCACGCGTTCGCCTTTGTTGGCTGCGGAGTTGAATAGCATGACGTTGGAGATGTGGATGGAAGCCTCACGCTCGACGATACCGCCCGGCTGGTTGGCCTGGGGATTCGGCTTCGTGTGGCGCTTGATGAGGTTGATGTTCTGCACGACGAGACGATCACCGTCCACGCGTAGAACTTCACCTTTCTGGCCTTTGTTTTTTCCGGTAATCACGACAACCTGATCACCTTTGCGAATACGGTTCATAACGTAACTCACTTTTCCAATAGAGCGCGTTTACTTTCGCTCTTAGTTAGTCCGGTAATACTTCCACAACCCTGGCTTGCGCCGCCCCCTTAACTTAAGGGGACTCAGAAAAGCTAAGCTCTGGTTCCTAATTCCCTGTTCCCAGGTCTTACAATACTTCTGGCGCGAGCGAGACGATCTTCATGAACTTCTCGGTACGTAATTCGCGCGTTACCGGTCCAAAAATACGTGTGCCGATCGGCTCAAGTTTGTTGTTCAGCAATACGGCGGCATTGCCATCGAAGCGGATCAACGATCCGTCCGGACGACGAACGCCTTTGCGAGTACGCACAACAACGGCGTCGTACACTTCGCCTTTCTTTACCTTGCCGCGCGGAATGGCTTCTTTGATCGACACCTTGATGATGTCGCCAATGTGGGCGTAACGACGCTTGGAACCGCCGAGCACCTTGATGCACATCAGTTCTCGCGCACCGCTATTATCCGCTGCGGCCAATGTGGTCTGCATTTGAATCATGGCAAACTCCTAAATATCAAGCCAGCGGTTACTGCGCGGCGCGCGTGAGTATTTCAACCACGCGCCAGTTCTTGGTTTTGGACAACGGTGCACATTCAGCGATGCGCACGACGTCACCTTCATGGCACTCACCTTTTTCATCGTGGGCGTGCACCTTGGTCGAGCGACGGATGATCTTGCCGTACAGCTTGTGCTGCACCTGGCGTTCGAGCAGCACCGTCACGGTCTTCTGCATCTTGTTGCTGACTACGCGGCCTTCGACCGTGTGCAGTGCTTTCTGATTATCACTCATCACGAATCGCCTTATTTCTTGTCAACTGCTGTCGCGGATACGAGCAGCGTCTTGATCTGTGCAATCTCGCGCCGGACGCGCTTGAACTGGTGCGTCTGCGTCTGTTGTCCGGCACCGCGTTGCATGCGCAGATTGAACTGCTCTTTACGCAAGTCGAGAAGATGCGTGTTGAGATCTGCAGCAGATTTCTTGCTAAGTTCTTTGAATTCCATCACAGCACCGTTCGGCTAACAAACTGCGTCTGCACCGAAAGCTTGGCGGCGGCCAGGCGGAATGCCTCGCGCGCGCTGCTTTCGTCAACGCCTTCGATTTCATACAGCATGCGACCCGGCTGGATCACTGCCACCCAAAATTCCACACTACCCTTGCCGTTACCCATACGCACTTCGATCGGCTTGCGGCTGATCGGCTTGTCCGGGAAAACGCGAATCCAGAGCTTGCCGCCGCGCTTGACGAAACGCGTCACGCATCGGCGTGCGGCTTCGATCTGACGTGCGGTGATGTGTCCGTGCGTGATGGCCTTGAGGCCATACTCGCCGAAGCTCACCTTGTTGGCAACATAACTCAGACCGTGGTTGCGGCCTTTGTGCATCTTGCGATATTTGGTGCGATTAGGTTGCAACATGACTCAAACTCCTACTTCGCGCCTTGACGATGTTCGCGTGGTTCACGCGGCTCGCGCTGGTGCGTATCACGCTGATCGGATTTCGCTTCGGCGACACTGGCGGCGTGCAGGTCGAAAATCTCGCCCTTGTAGATCCACACCTTGATGCCGATGATGCCGTACGTGGTTTTCGCTTCGGCGGTGCCGTAGTCGATATCCGCACGCAGCGTATGCAGCGGAACGCGACCTTCGCGGTACCATTCGGAACGTGCGATTTCCGCACCGTTCAAACGACCACCCACATTGACTTTGATGCCCAAAGCGCCGATGCGCATCGCATTCGTCACGGCACGCTTCATTGCGCGACGGAACATGATGCGTCGCTCCAGCTGCTGCGCGATCGACTCGGCAACCAGCTGTGCATCAAGCTCGGGCTTGCGCACTTCGGCCACGTTGATGTGAGCGGGAACGCCCATCACCGCCGAGACTTCCTTGCGCAGCTTCTCGATGTCCTCGCCTTTCTTGCCGATCACCACACCCGGACGCGCCGTGTGGATGGTGATGCGGGCAGTCTTGGCCGGACGCTCGATCAGAATCTTGGAAATACCCGCCTGAGCCAACTTCTTGCGCAGCAACTCGCGCACGCGAAGATCGGCGGCAAGATACTTGGCGTAGTCGGCCTTGTTGGCGAACCATTTGGAGTTCCAATCCTTGGAGATGCCAAGGCGAATTCCGGTTGGATGAACTTTATGACCCATCGTTCGTTTCCTTAGCTACCTACGACCACAGTAATGTGGCTGCTACGCTTCAAGATGCGTGCACCGCGGCCTTTGGCGCGAGCATGCATGCGCTTCATGGTCGGACCTTCATCAACAAAGATCTTCGACACCTTCAATTCATCCACATCAGCGCCCTGGTTGTTCTCGGCATTTGCGATCGCCGACAACAGCAGTTTCTTGATGAGGTGCGCTGCCTTCTTGTTGCTGAAGGTCAACAGGTTGGTTGCATGTCCAACGGGCATGCCACGAACCTGATCGCAAACCAGACGCACTTTCTGCGCTGAAATGCGAGCACTACGTAAAATCGCTTTTGCTTCCATGGTCATCCCCTTACTTACTGGTTTTCTTGTCGCCGGAGTGACCCTTGAACGTACGGGTCACGGCGAACTCACCGAGTTTGTGGCCGACCATGTTCTCGTTCACCAGCACAGGAACGTGCTGACGACCGTTATGCACGGCGAGCGTGAGGCCTACCATTTCCGGCAGGATCATGGAACGTCGCGACCAGGTCTTGATCGGACGCTTGTTATTGGTGGCTACCGCCGCCTCGACCTTCTTGAGAAGGTGCAGGTCGACAAACGGGCCTTTTTTCAGAGAACGCGCCATGGTCTATTCCTGATTACTTCTTGCTACGGCGCACGATGAATTGCTCCGTGCGCTTGTTGTTACGAGTCTTGAAGCCCTTGGTCGGCTGGCCCCACGGACTGACCGGATGACGACCGCCCGAGGTCTTGCCTTCACCACCACCATGCGGATGGTCGACCGGGTTCATCACCACACCGCGAACGGTCGGTCGAATACCCAACCAACGCTTGGCGCCGGCCTTGCCGATCTTGCGCAGACTGTGCTCCGAATTGCCGACTTCACCCAGCGTAGCGTGGCACTCGGCCGGCACTTTGCGGGTTTCGCCAGAACGCAGACGCAGCGTGGCATAACCTTGTTCACGAGCAATCAGCTGAGCCGAAGCACCGGCACTGCGCGCAATCTGCGCACCCTTGCCAGGCTTCATCTCGATGCAATGCACGGTCGAACCGATCGGCACGTTGCGCAGCGGCAAGGTGTTACCCGGTTTGATCGGCGCATCGCGACCGGCCATGAGCTGGTCACCGATTGCCACGCCCTTCGGCGCGATGATGTAACGACGCTCGCCATCGACATACAACAGCAACGCGATATGCGCGGTACGGTTGGGATCGTATTCAATCCGCTCGACCTTGCAGGCGATGCCTTCTTTGTCGCGCTTGAAATCGATGATGCGGTAATGCTGTTTGTGACCACCACCTTTATGACGAGTGGTGATGCGTCCGTAATGGTTACGGCCGCCGGTCTTGCTCTGCGACTCGACAAGAGCCGCATGCGGCTTGCCTTTGTGCAGCCCCGGCGTTACCACTCGAACCATCGAGCGGCGTCCAGGAGACGTTGGTTTTACTGTCATCAATGCCATGGGTTATCCCACCTTATGCCTTTGCGGTCACGTCGATGGTTTGGCCATCGAGCAGACTCACATAGGCTTTGCGCCAGTCGCTACGGCGACCGGTACGATTACGAAACGGCTTGGTCTTGCCTTTGACGTTGACCACGTTTACGGCTTTCACCTTGACGCTGAAAAGCTCTTCAACGGCGGCTTTGACATCAGCCTTGGTAGCGGTGGACGCAACTTCAAAAACGTAGGAGTTACTTTCCTGCAGACGCGCACTC
Source organism: Pseudolysobacter sp. (assembly GCA_025351985.1). Classification (GTDB taxonomy): domain Bacteria; phylum Pseudomonadota; class Gammaproteobacteria; order Xanthomonadales; family Rhodanobacteraceae; genus Pseudolysobacter. The sequence goes on along the minus strand of JANXUW010000225.1, from coordinate 1,408 downwards.
TTTTCAGAGATATGCGGAGCACGCAGGATATTCAACAAATGTTCGGTGCTCATGCCAGCCACTCCTCGATTTTCTTGATCGACTCGACGGTCACGACGACGTGATCGGCATCAACCAGACTGACTGGATCCAGCGCGGACACATCGCACACCGCGATATACGGCAGATTGCGTGCAGCGAGATAAATGTTCTGATTCACATCTTCGGTGACCAGCAACACTTTCTTGCCCAGATCGAGATCCTTGAGCTTGCCGAGCAGATGCTGGGTCTTGGCTTCGGTGATATCAAAAGCCGTGACCACTTTCAGGCGCCCCTGACGGTTCAGCTCGGACAAGATCGCCTGCACTGCACCGCGGAACATCTTCTTGTTGACCTTCTGCGCAAAGCTGCGAGGCTTCGCTGCAAACGTCACACCACCACCGACGAAGATCGGAGCGCGGTAATCGCCGTGACGTGCACCGCCGCCTTTCTGCTTCTTGAATTTCTTGGTGGTACCGCGAACTTCCGAACGGGTTTTCTGCGCCTTGGTACCCGAACGACCCGCATTGCGGTACGCGACGACAACCTGATGCACCAAACTTCCGCTGAATTCGCGATCAAACACCGTGTCGGAAACCGACAGAGGTTCTTTCGCACCGACTACTTGCAATTCCATGATGCGGCTCCTTTAACCTTTCGACGCTGGACGGATGATGACATCACCATTCGTCGCACCCGGAACCGCACCACGAATCGCGATCAGGTGACGCTCGGCGTCGATCTTGACCACGACCAGATTCTGGACCGTTTGATTTTCTGCACCCATGTGACCGGCCATCTTCTTGCCCGGAAACACACGACCTGGAGTTTGACGCTGACCAATCGAACCCGGCGCACGATGCGACAACGAGTTACCGTGGGTGGCGTCGCCCATGGTGAAGTTCCAGCGCTTGATCGTGCCCTGAAAGCCCTTGCCCTTGGTGACACCGGCAACGTCGACTATCTGGCCGATCGTGAAAACTTCATCAACTTTCAGTTCGCCGCCAACGTTGAACTTGCCGACTTCGGCGACGTCAACGCGGAACTCCCAAAGACCGCGACCTGCTTCGACCTTGGCCTTGGCGTGGTGCCCGGCGTTCGGCTTGTTGATCAAGGCGGCGCGCTTTTTGCCAACCGCAACCTGCACTGCCGTATAACCGTCGATTTCCACGGTCTTCACCTGGGTAATACGATTCGGCGTCGCTTCAATCAGCGTTACGGGAATCGATTCACCAGCTTCAGTGAAGATTCGTGTCATGCCGCATTTGCGGCCTACTAACCCGATACTCATCGTCGTGTCCTAATATACTTTTGTTATATCTGCTGCTTAGTACAATTTGATCTGAACGTCGACGCCGGCCGCCAGATCGAGTTTCATCAGGGCGTCAAC
>JANXUW010000222.1 GCA_025351985.1 Pseudolysobacter sp. | reverse complement strand
GTTGCCGCGCTGCGCGAACAACTCCAGGGCGATGGCCGTTTCGCCGCGTTGAACTGGAAACAGACCGTCGCCGGCGATATTCCATTCCAGCGCTGGAAAGTCCGCATCAAGCGCGAGATCGTGAGTTTTGGCATGGCCGATCTGCATCCCGAACAACGCACCGGCATCGCCGTCGCGCCGAAGGATTGGGATGCGTTGATCGCACGCGACGATATCGTGCTGATCGATACGCGCAACGATTACGAAGTCGCGGTCGGGCGTTTTGCCGGCGCGATCGATCCGGCCACGCGCAAGTTTTCGGACTTCCGCGATTTCGTCGAGCAGCATCTGCGCGGTCGCGAGCAACAACCGATTGCCATGTATTGCACCGGCGGCATTCGCTGCGAAAAAGCCTCGGCGTATCTGTTGCAGCAGGGCTTTGGCGAAGTGTTCCAATTGCACGGCGGCATCCTCAATTACCTCGCTGCAACACCGCCTGCAGAAAGCCGCTGGCAGGGCGAATGTTTTGTCTTTGACGAACGTGTTGCAGTCGATCACGCGCAACGTGGTGGGCGTTATGTATTGTGCGCCGACTGCGGCACGCCGCTGCTGACAGAAGCCGGCACACATTGCGCCGCATGTGTCGATGCCGCCACGAAAAATTCCTGATTTGTCCCTACTGAAATCGCACCGCGGAGCCGCAACAATGAAAGGTCACGTGATTCTCTCGCACGGCATGGAGAGCGGCCCGAACGCGACCAAGGTGGCGGCGCTGGCGGAAGTCGCCGAACAACTCGGCTGGCGCCACACGCGCCCGGACTATCGCGATCTCGATGCGGCGCATGATCCGGCGCTGATCGGCGCACGCATTGCACGATTGCGCGAGCATGCACGCGACGGCGAGCGACTCGTGTTGGCGGGATCGAGCATGGGCGCGTTTATTTCCGGTTTCGCCTCGATCGATTTGCCGTGCGCGGGATTATTTCTGATGGCGCTGCCGCTGCGCATTCCGGGTTACGCGCCCGAGTTTGTCGCCGCCGCCGTGCCGAGCGTATTGCTGCACGGCTGGGATGATGAACTGTGTCCGGTCGATGGCGTGCGCGCATTCGCCGCGTCGCGTCGCGATACGCTGATCCTCGTCAACGATAGCCACCGGCTCAGTGCGCATGTGCACGCGGTCGCCGATCAATTCCGTCTGTTTCTTCTGAGTCTGGGCTAAAGTTTTCATGCCGCAATTTTTTGCTACCTGCCCGAAAGGCCTCGAATATCTGCTGGTCGACGAGCTCAAGTCGCTCGACGCCGATGATGCGCACGAATCGCTTTCGGGCGTGCATTTTTCCGGCGAACTCGAACTCGGTTATCGCGCTTGTCTGTGGTCGCGTCTGGCCAGTCGCATTTTATTGCGGCTGGCCGAGTTCGATGTGCCCGATGAAGCCGCGTTGTATGCCGGTGTCGGCGAACTGGATTGGTCGCAGCACATGGATGTCGAAGGCACGCTTGCGGTCGACGCGGTGGGTTCCAGCGAAACCCTGCGCAACACGCAGTACGTTGCGCAGCGCGTCAAGGATGCCGTGGTCGATCAGTTCCGCGACCGTACCGGCCAGCGTCCGGCGGTGGATCAGGAACAGCCGTCTATACGGCTGAACATCGCGTTGCGCCGCGATCGCGCATTGCTCAATCTCGATCTGTCTGGCACGCCGTTGCATCAGCGCGGCTGGCGGCGCGGCACGGGCATCGCGCCGCTGAAGGAAAACCTCGCGTGCGCGATGCTGTTGCGTGCGGGCTGGCCGGCGATCTTCGCTGTGGGCGGTGGCCTGGTCGATCCGATGTGCGGCTCGGCCACGCTGGTGATCGAGGCGGCGCTGATGGCGGGTGATGTCGCGCCGGGTTTGCGTCGCGATTATTTCGGCTTGCGCGGCTGGAAACAGCACGATGCGGCATTGTGGAAATCTCTGCGCGACGACGCGTTTGCGCGTGCCGATATCGGCCTGAAAAAACTCGCACCCGTCTTCTTCGGTTTCGATGACGATCCGTCCGTGCTGGCCGAGGCCAAGCGCAATGCGCAATCCGCCGGAGTGGCCGGATTTGTCCATCTCGGCCGGCAATCGCTGACGCATCTGAAACGTCCACACGAATGCGAGCAGCCGGGCCTGGTGATCTGCAATCCGCCGTACGGCGAGCGCATGGGTGTGGACGAATCGCTGCTCGATCTATATCGCGAAATCGGCATACGACTGAAAACCGAATTCACCGGCTGGAAAGCGAGCGTGATCACCTCGGACGATGCGCTTGCGCGCGCGATCGGCCTGCGCGCGGAGAAACGTTACAAGCTCTACAACGGCGCGCTCGAATGCGTGCTGTTGAATTTCGACCTGTACGCAACGACCAC
>JANXUW010000210.1 GCA_025351985.1 Pseudolysobacter sp. | reverse complement strand
CCAAGATCAAGCCTGCGCTGGAATGACGGCTTCTTATTCAACGATTCCGTTACTGATACCGACTAAGCTGCTGCCAGATACTCGTCTTTCAAGCGCACGTAATGCGCCGCCGAATAATGCAACTGTTCAAGTTCGCGTTCTGTCAATTTTCTGGCAAAACGCGCCGGATTACCGAGCCACAATTCGCCCGCGCCGACGATCTTGCCGGGCGATATCACAGCGCCCGCGCCGATGAAGGCGTTTTTCTTCACCACCGCACCGTCGAGCACGCGTGCGCCCATGCCGATCAAGCACGCATCCTCGATCGTGCACGCGTGCAGAATCGCGCCGTGGCCGACCGTGACATCGGCACCGATCAGCAACGGTTTTCCGCCCGGCGTGAACGGGCCATCGTGCGTGACGTGCAGCACGCAGCCATCCTGGATATTGCTGCGCGCGCCGATGCGGATAAAATTGACGTCGCCGCGCGCGGCCACACACGGCCAGATCGAGACATCGTCGCCGAGCTCGATATCGCCAACCAGCACCGCGCTGGCATCGACATAAACGTTCTTGCCAAGGCGCGGCAACTGACCGCGATACGCACGCAAATTCATCGGAATCACCACGCAGGGAAAGCCGGAATGTTAGCATCGGACCAGACACCCATCGCGAGATGACCATGAACGCACAATTGCAAACCGCCGCGACCATCACCCCGGATCTTTCCAGCGTATTGAATCGCTTGCGCGCGGCGCAGCGACTTCATGTGCCGGACTACGCGCAACGCATGGACGATCTGGCGCGTTTGCGCAGCGCGTTCAAGGCACGGCTCGAAGAATTCGCGACGGCGATGAGCGCGGATTTCGGTCAGCGTTCGCGCCACGAATCCTTGCTCAGCGACGGCATGACCGTGCTCAACGAGATCAGCCATCTGCGTTCGCATCTGCGTGGCTGGATGCGGCCGAAACGCGCGATGGCCGACCTGAATTTCTGGCCGGCGACGACCGAGATTCGTTATCAGCCACTCGGCGTGGTCGGCATCATTTCGCCGTGGAATTATCCGGTGAATCTCGCGCTGATGCCGCTCGCCGCGGCGATTGCAGCGGGCAATCACGTGATGCTGAAACCATCCGAACATACGCCGCGCACGGCTGAACTTCTACAGGTTTTGCTCGGCGAAGTTTTTCCGGCGGATCGCGTTGCGACCATCCTCGGCGGCGCCGATGTCGCGGCGGATTTTTCCGCGTTGCCGCTCGATCATTTGTTCTTCACCGGATCGACCCAGGTCGGGCGCATGGTGATGGCCGCAGCGGCACCGAACCTGACGCCGATCACGCTCGAGCTCGGCGGCAAATCGCCGGCCATCATCGCGCCTGATTATCCGGTCAAGACCGCGGTGGAGCGCATCGCCAGCGGCAAGTTTCTCAACGCCGGGCAGACCTGCATCGCGCCGGATTACGTGCTGCTGTCACGCGCGATGATTCCGGATTTCGTCGAGGCGATGCGCGTGACGATTGCAGCGCGTTATCCCGATCTCGGCACCAGCCCCGACTACACCAGCATCGTCAACGATCGCCAGTATCAGCGCCTCGTCGGTTATCTCGATGAAGCGCGCGCGGCGGGCGCCGACGTGATCCAGTTCGGCACCGGCGATGCGGCGCGGCGCATCCTGCCGCCGACCTTGGTATTGAACGCGAACGAAAATCTCAAGCTCATGCACGACGAATTGTTCGGCCCGATCCTGCCGTTGATCGCGACGGATTCGGTCGATGCCGCGGTCGACTACATCAACGACCGGCCGCGCCCACTCGCGCTGTATCACTTCGATCACGACAAACAACGCACCGAGAGTGTGCTCAATCGCACGGTCGCCGGCGGTGTGGCGGTGAATGACACGGTGTTCCAGATCGCGCAGAGCAAGCTGCCGTTCGGTGGCGTCGGCCCGTCCGGCATGGGTCACTATCATGGCCGCGACAGTTTCCTGACCTTCAGCAAACAGAAACCGGTGTTGTATCAAGCGCGTTTCAGCACGTTGTCGCTGCTGCGTCCGCCATACACAAAGATCGCAGATCTTTTGTTGAAACATCTGACGCGGTGAGCGCCGCGCCACACAGCTATCGAGGTAGGCAGTCAAGCTTGACGAGGAAATAGAAAGAGCCGTCATTCCAGCGTAGGCTGGAATCCATCTTGATCACGCGGTGGAAAGTCAAAATGGATCCCAGCCTACGCTGGGATGACGGTGTTTTTTCATCGTTTCGACGAGGCCTGAAGTGCCTCAGCCGCGCACGCGCAGCGTCAGCCCTTTCAGAAAATTCCGTAGTAACTGATCGCCGCAATCGCGATAATTGCGATGCCCGACTTGGCGAAATAGCGCATTCAGTTCGGGCTTCGAAACGGGAAATCCCGCCGCCAATAAAATTGCGTGCATGTCGGCATCTTTCAGCTCGAACGCGACGCGCAATTTTTTCAGCACTACGTTGTTGCTCATGCGTTTTTCTGCGGGACGCGGCGGCAAACTCTCGTCCTTGCCACGCCGGAAAAACACCAGGCCATCGAGAAAATTCGCGAGCACCGCATCGCTGCAGTCGCTGTAACCTTCCAGATCCTCGCGCGTCAGAAACGCGGCGACGTCGTCTTTTTCGATCTTGCTGTCGGGCTGCGCGAGCTTGATGATCTCAACGATCTTCGCATCGCTGAAATCGAGCATGTAACGCACGCTGCGCAACACATCGTTATTGATCATTTTTTCGGCCTGTCGGTTAGTTGCGTTTGGCTTTGGCGAACGCATCGGCGAACGCATTGCTGCCCGGCGCGGCCGCGGGCTTCTGCGGCGTGCGCGAGCTGGAAATATCACGCGGCGCCGAACGTGCACCGCGCTCATCGCGCCGCGGGCTGGCGACGACACCCGGCGCGCGCGCCTCGGGAATCGGATCGTCCATGCGCATGCTCAGCGCGATGCGTTTGCGCGGCAGATCGACTTCGAGCACTTTGACCTTGACCACGTCGCCGGCCTTGACCACTTCGCGCGGGTCCTTGACGAATTTGTTCGACAGCGCCGAGACATGCACGAGGCCATCCTGATGCACACCGAGATCAATGAACGCACCGAACGCGGCGACGTTGCTGACCACGCCTTCGAGGATCATTCCGGGCTTGAGATCGCGGATGTCTTCGACACCATCGGCGAACGTTGCGGTCTTGAATTCGGGGCGCGGATCGCGACCGGGTTTGTCGAGTTCCTTGAGGATGTCGCGCACCGTCGGCAGGCCGAATTTTTCATCGGTATAGTCGGTCGCGTTCACGCTTTTGAGAAAAGCGCTGTCGCCGATCACCTGCTTCACTTCGCGTCCGCAATTTTTCAGGATGCGCTGCACCAGAGGATAGGCTTCGGGATGCACGCTTGATGCATCGAGCGGATTTTCACCGTCGGCGATGCGCAGGAATCCAGCGCATTGCTCGAACGCCTTGTCGCCGAGACGCGGCACCTTGAGCAGATCCTTGCGCGATTTGAACGCGCCGTGTTCGTCGCGAAACTTGACGATGTTCTCGGCGACGCCGGGAGAAAGTCCGGCGACACGCGCGAGCAACGCGCCCGATGCGGTGTTCGCATCGACGCCGACCGCATTCACGCAATCCTCGACGCGCGCATCGAGTGCGCGTGCGAGCTTCACCTGATTCACGTCATGCTGATATTGGCCGACACCGATCGACTTCGGATCGATCTTCACGAGTTCGGCGAGCGGATCCTGCAAGCGTCGCGCAATCGACACCGCGCCGCGCAGGCTCACATCGAGTTCGGGAAATTCCTTCGCGGCAAGTTCTGAGGCGGAATAGATCGATGCACCGGCTTCGGAAACGACGATCTTGCTGAGCTTGAATTCGGGATGTTTTTTCATGAGCTCGGCGGCGAGCCGGTCGGTTTCGCGCGAGGCGGTGCCGTTGCCGATCGCGATCAGATTCACGCCGAACGTCTTGCACGCAGTCGCGAGTTGCGCGATCGATTCGTTCCACTGCTTGCGCGGTTCGTGCGGATAGATCGTGTGGGTGCCGAGCAGTTTTCCGGTGCCATCGACCACCGCCACCTTGACGCCGGTGCGGATACCGGG
>JANXUW010000200.1 GCA_025351985.1 Pseudolysobacter sp. | reverse complement strand
CGAAACGCGCTTCCATCCACGCGATGCTCAGGCTGCCGCGATACACCTTGAGATTGAGCTTGAGGCGTTCGGTGAGTTGGTCGGCAAATTGATAAGTTTGCGGAAACAGATAACCGGTATCGATCAGCACCACCGGAATATTCGGCTGCTGCTGCGTGACCAGATGCAAGGCCACCGCGGATTGCGCGCCGAAGCTCGACGACACGGCGTAGTTGCCGGGCAGGTTTTTCAGCGCCCAGGCGACGCGATCTGCGGCGTCGAGTTTTTCCAGCGCGGCATTCAATTCGGCCCGCGCGCGCAAATCGTCGGCGGCGCTGACCAGGTCGGGAACGTTCATGTTGTTGTCTCCACGGGTATTCGCAAGGCAGGGCGCGGTGCGGCAATCACACCGGCGCGCAATAAAAAATCACCGAAACCTTCGCTGCTTTCGCGTTCGTCCGCGTAGCGCGCGAACAGCGGATCGAGCACGCCGAGGATTTCGTCTTCGTCGATATTCTCGCGATACATCCGGTTCAGGCGCTGGCCGCGCGCGTCCGCGCCGAGCATGAGGTTGTAACGCCCCGGCGCTTTGCCGACCAAGCCGATTTCGGCCAGGTACGGACGCGCGCAACCGTTCGGACAGCCGGTAATGCGCAAACGGATATCCGCTTCGCGCAAGCCGTGCGTATCGAGTTGCGTTTCGAGTTTTGTCACGAGTTCGGGCAGATAACGCTCGGCCTCGGCCATCGCCAGCGCGCACGTCGGCAAGGCGACACACGCGAGCGCATTCAGGCGCAGCGGCGTTGCCTCGCGATAACCATCAAGGCCGTGTTTTACGAGCAATGCTTCGATGTTCTTGCGTTCGTTTTCGGCGATGCCGGCGACGATCAGGTTCTGGTTGGCGGTCAGGCGAAAATCGCCTTGGTGAATCTGCGCGATCGCGTTCAATCCGCTCAGCCATGCCTGGCCCGGTTTGTCGACGATGCGTCCGGCTTCGATGCGCAGCGTGAGATGCCAGCGTCCGTCGTGGCCTTGCACCCAGCCGAAGCGATCGCCGCTGTGGATGAATTCGAAATCGCGCGGCGCTGCCAATGCAAACCCGAGGCGCTGTTCGAGTTCGCGGCGAAACCAGTCGATGCCGCGATCCTCGATCGTGTATTTCAACCGTGCATGTTTGCGCAGCGTGCGATCGCCGAAATCGCGCTGTACCTTGACCACGGTTTCGGCAACGTCGAGTAATTGTTCCGGCGCGATAAAACCGATCAGATCGGCCAATCGCGGGAACGTCGCCGCATCGCCATGCGTCGCGCCCATGCCACCACCGACCGTGACGTTGAATCCGCTCAGTACGCCGTTTTCGATAATCGCGATGAAGCCGAGATCGTGCGCGTAGACGTCAACATCGTTGTACGGCGGCACCGCGATCGCGGCCTTGAATTTGCGTGGCAGATAGGTATCGCCGTAGATCGGTTCGACATCGACACTGCCCGCGACTTTTTCGCCGTCGAGCCAGATCTCGTGATACGCCCGTGTTTTCGGTAGCAGGTGTTCCGACAGTTTCATCGCCCAGTCGTAAACCTCGGTATGCAATTTGGTTTCAACCGGATTGGCATTGGCGAGCACATTGCGATTGACGTCGCCGCACGCGGCGATGGTGTCGATCAGGCTCGCATTCATCGCCGCGATCGTTGCCTTGAGGTGACGCTTGATCACGCCGTGCACCTGAAACGCCTGGCGTGTGGTCAGGCGCAGCGTGCCGTTGGCGTAGGTGCGTGCGATCGCGTCCAGCGCCAGCCATTGCTGCGGCGTGCAGACGCCGCCCGGCAGGCGCGTGCGTATCATGAAACTGTAGGCCGGTTCGAGTTTCTGCGCGCGGCGTTCCTCGCGAATATCGCGATCGTCCTGCTGGTAACTGCCGTGGAACTTGATCAGCTGCGTATCGTCATCGGCGATCGCACCGGTGACCGCATCGGCCAGACTTTCGACCAGCGTGCCGCGCAGGTGGCGACTTTTGCTCTTGATGATTTCGACAGCGGACAGCGGTGCGGGTGACGGTGTTTCGGGGGTGCTCATCCTGCTCTCAATACACGTTGCGGGCGTAGCGGTTTTCTTGCGAAAGCCGCGCCAGATAGTCATCGGCGTCTTCGCTCGACTTGCCGCCGTGTTCGATCACGATCTCGCGCAGCGCCGCATGTACGTCGGGCGCCATGCGCGTGGCGTCGCCGCACACGTACAGATGCGCACCGTTTTCGAGCCAGCTCCAGACCTCGCGACCTTGCTCGCGCAAGCGCTGCTGCACGTAGATTTTTTCGGCCTGGTCGCGCGAAAAAGCGAGGTCGAGTCGGTGCAGCTGGCCTTTCTTCAGCGCGTCCTGCCATTCGATTTGATACAAAAATTGACTCGCGAAATATTGCTCGCCGAAGAACAACCAGTTGCGACCCGCGGCGCCGATCGCGGTGCGTTCCTGCACGAACGCGCGGAACGGCGCGACGCCGGTGCCGGGACCGATCATGAGGATGTCGCGACTCGTATCCGCAGGCAGGCGGAAGCGCTCGTTGCTTTCGACATATACCGGTGCGCGATCATCGTCGTCGAGCGTCGCGAGAAAATTCGATGCGGCACCGATGTGCCGGCTGCCGAACGCCTGATAGTCGATCGTGCCTAGCGTGAGATGCACTTCGTCGCCGACCAGCTTCTGGCTCGATGCGATCGAATACAGCCGCGGCATGAGTCGACGCAAACTCGCGACCAGTTCCTCGCCGCTCCACAACGCCGGCCATTGGCGCAGCACGTCGATTACCTGGTAATCGCGCAGCAACGGCGCGAGTTCATCGCGCGACGCCGGTGCCAGTAAGCGATTCAGTTCGGTACTGCCCGCATGTGCAGCGTGGGTCGCGAGGAACGGACGCGCGAGTCGTGTGATCTCGCGTTCGCCACCGAGCCAGCGCGATAGCGGCAAGCGCCTGCCTTCGAATTCAACCTCGTTGCTACCATCGAGTTTCAACGTCTGCAGCAATTCGTTGACGAGCGATGGCGGGTTCTGCGGCCACACGCCGAGCGCATCGCCGGGCGAATAACTCAGGCCCGAATCGGCCAGCGACAACTCGATATGGCGCACGTCTTTTTGCGCGTCGCGCCCGGTGATGCGTTGGCTTGCTAGCACTTCGGCGCGGAACGGGTTATCGCGGCCAAACAACGCCGCGCCGGTGACGCTGCGCAGCGTCTTGATGCTCGCAATCGCGGCAACGGGCTTGAGCTGTTCGCGTGCCGAGTTCAATGCACGAATCAGCCACGGTTTGCCGTCGCGTTCGAAATCCAGATCGCAGTCGACACGCGGCAATGCACGCGTGGCGCCGAGTGCGGCGAGGCGCTCGTCGAGCAGGCGCCCGGTCTCGCAGAATTTCGGATAACTCGAATCACCGAGCGCGAGCACGGCAAAACTCAGTTGCTTCAGTTCCGGCGCGCGTTTCGATAGCAGGTGCTCGACCAGACCACGCGCATCATCGGGCGGATCGCCATCGCCCTGCGTGCTGATGATGAGATACAGCAGGCGTTCGTTCTTCAGTTCGCGCAACGGATATTCGCCCGCGCGCAGCAAACGTACGCCGAGTCCGCTGGCTTCCGCTTCGCGCTTGAGTTGCTCGGCCAGATGCCGGCTGTTGCCGGTTTGCGAGCCGTAGACGATGCTGAGGATCGGCGCATTCTGCGCGGCTGCAGCGGGTGTCGGCAGCACATGCAACTCGGCCGGGCGGCGCACCGCGAGGCCCGCGGCGTAGCCGGACAGCCAATGCAATGCTGCAGCGTCGAGGCCGTCGAGCAGCGAGGTCAGCAGGCTCGATTTCTCTTCCGAGAGCGGCAGCAGCGCGTGAATGGCGGGGGTCAAGCTCATGGCCGTTTAGACGTCCAAACACTGAGGATGACGAATTTTGCTCGCGCGCGCGCGGCGCCGGAAACAATATGTTGTTATGCGCTTATAACGCGGGGAAGTATTAGGGCAATGCCGCGAAATGGAAGCCAGCCGTCATCCCAGCGCAGGCTGGGATCCATGTTGACCCCGATCTGTTGGGGCGGGGTTTCAGCAGGCGTAAGAAAAATCAAAATGGATCCCAGCCTGCGCCGGGATGACGGTGATTTTTTACGTTCCCGTTCCCGCGTCGGCCCTCAGCCTTCGCGCCGATACAACGTACGCCACGCCGTTGCCAGCGCTGCAGCCACCAGCAATGCGGCCAGCACAAACGGAGCGCCGGGGAAATGCACAACGCTGTTTTCGCGGATCGCCATCGCAAACGTTTGTGTGAACAGCAGCGGCCCGATCATGCCGGCGACGCCCATCAGGCTCGCCTGTGCGCCTTGCAACTGGCCTTGTTCGGACGGTTCGACGTGGCGTGTCATGAGGCCTTGCAGCGCCGGCCCGCACAAGCCCCACATCGCCAGCAGCGGCAGGCCGATCGTGAATACCAGACTGCTCGGTGCGATACCGTACAGCGCAAATCCGAGCGCGCCGAACGCCAGGCCGATGTACAACGCATGACGCTCGCCGAGGCGCTTGACGACCGGCCCGACCAGCAATGCCGATACGGCCATCGAAGCCAGTCCGATCGCCGCGAGAAACAGCCCGGTGGTCGCGCTGTTCCAGGCAAAACGATATTCGGTATTCAACACAAAAACGCTCGGCAAGGATTCGTGCGCGATGCGTTGCAGGAAACCCGCGATAGCGAGGCCGAGCAGCAGCGGATGGCGGCGCAGAAACGCCATTGCCCCGATCGGATTGGCACTGCGCCAATGAAACGGCGCGCGATTTTCGCGCGGCAGGGATTCGGGCAGGACAAAAAAACCATACGCCGCATTCGCCAGACTCAAACCTGCCGCAATCCAGAACGGCAGGCGCAAATCTATTTCACCGAGCACGCCGCCAAGCGCCGGCCCGATCACGAATCCCAAGCCGAACGCCGCGCCGAGCAAACCGAATTTCGCCGCGCGTTTTTCCGGCGGCGTGACATCGGCGATATACGCACAGGCGGTGGAGTAGGTGGCCGCGGTAACGCCGGAGATCAGGCGCCCGACGAACAGCCACCACAACGACGGTGCCAGCGCCATGAACAGATAATCCAGGCCCATGCCGAAGTTCGACAACACGATGACCGGACGACGGCCGAAATGATCCGACAGCGAGCCGAGTACCGGCGAGAAAAAAAACTGCATCGCCGCCCACGCAAAACCGAAGATGCCGACCACGACGCTCGCCTGCGCGACATTGCCGCCGCTGAATTCGGTCACCAGTTTCGGCAGCACCGGCACCATCACGCCGAGCGCGAGCATGTCGAGCGCGACGGTGATGAAAACGAAGATGAACGCCGCGGAGCGCGGATTGGCAGTGGCAGAAGGAGTGCTCATCGAATGCGTTGCCCTGTGCGGTGAAAACCTGCGGCGCAGGCGCGGGATTATTCAGGCCGGATCACGCCAGGGTGAAATCAGGCATCGCCATGAAACACCGCCTCGACATTGTGGCCATCGGGATCGAGTACAAATGCGCCGTAATAATTCGGGTGGTAGTGCGCGCGAATTCCGGGTGCGCCGTTGTCGCTGCCACCTGCCATGATTCCGGCGGCATGAAAGTCATCGACGAGTTTTTTGCTCGTCACGCGAAACGCGATATGCACGCGCGGTTGATTCGGTGTGCCGCTGTGAATCCAGAACTCCGGTTTTGGCGGTTCGCCGAAACCCGCGACGTCACCACGCTGGGTGACGGCATCGGGAAATTCCAGCAACAGCTTGAAACCAATCGCTGCGAGCGTTGCAGAATAAAACGCCTTGCTGCGCGCGAAATCGCTGACGCAAAAACCGGTGTGATCGATCATGGGAACCCTTCCGCATGGAGTGGCGATGAGCGCTGATATTCGGCGCGCACGACGCCAAACTCAAGTGATGAATGTCACCTCTTTGAGCCAGCCTCGACGCTGATCAGAACTCCGCGCTGCCCGGCACGCGCGGATACGGAATTGCATCGCGGATATTGGTCAGGCCGCAAATGTAGACGACGAGCCGCTCGAAACC
>JANXUW010000128.1 GCA_025351985.1 Pseudolysobacter sp. | reverse complement strand
TGAGCGGCTGTGCACCCGGATCGGCCTTGGCCACGGCGGTGACGACGCAGTCTTCTTTCGTGGCAGGCATCGCGATCACAGGTCGCCTGATTATTTTCGACATGAATTACTGTAGCTACAAGAATATGCACGCGTCAAATGCAGCGAGCGATCAGACCGGCACATACTCCACCACTTCAAGCCCAAACCCGGCCAAACCCAGGAAACGTTTCGGCGTGCCGAGCACGCGCAATTTGTACGCGCCGAGGTCGGCCAGGATCTGCGCACCGAGGCCATTGTTGCGCCATTCGGCGGGCGTGGCCGAGGTTGCCGTTTCCGCTTTCGCGCTATCGTTTTTCTGCAGGCGCGCGAGCAGGCTTTCGCCTTGTTGCGCAGCGGCGAGCACGACGACCACACCGCGATCGGCTTCGGCGATATGCCGCAACGCGCCGGTGATCGTGACACCGAGATCGTCGCGTTTGAGATGCAATACGTCGGACAACGTGTTCTGCAGATGCACGCGCGTCAGCACCGGTGCACCGTCGGCGACGTCACCGCGCACGAGCGCGAAATGCAGTGCGTGCGTGAGTACGTCGCGATATCCGACCAGACGAAATTTGCCGAATTCGGTATCGACGGTTTCATCGAAAACCCGCGCGACGGTTTTTTCGGTATCGAGACGATAACGGATCAGGTCGGCGATCGTGCCGATCTTGAGACCGTGCTGCTTGGCGAATTCTTCAAGCTCGGGACGGCGCGCCATGCTGCCGTCCTCGTTGAGAATTTCGACCAGCACGCCGGCCGGTTCGAGGCCGGCGAGACACGCCAGATCGGTCGCGGCCTCGGTGTGCCCGGCGCGCATGAGCACACCGCCCGGTTGCGAGGCGAGTGGGAAAATATGGCCGGGCTGGGCGAGGTGTTCGGGCTTCGCATCCGGGCGCACAGCGGTGCGGATCGTGTGCGCGCGATCGTAAGCCGAGATGCCCGTGGTGACGCCTTCGGCGGCCTCGATGGTCACGGTGAAGTTGGTGCCGAAACCGGAGCGGTTGTCGCTGACCATCAGTGGCAGGCGCAGTTGTTCGCAGCGTTGTTTGGTCAGCGGCAGGCAGATCAGACCGCGGCCGTAACGCGCCATGAAATTGATGTCCTCGGGCCGCACCATCGATGCGGCCATGACCAGATCGCCTTCGTTCTCGCGGTCTTCGTCATCGAGAATCACGACCATGCGTCCGATGCGGATGTCGTCGAGAATTTCAGGGATTGTATTGAAGGCCATGCGGGTGATCCGTTGATTTTTTTGTGGCCGTGGACGGCGCAGTGAAAGCGATAGAAATCTGGCCTCGACATCTCAAACTGCCGTCATCCCAGCGCAGGCTGGGATCCAGTTCTTCCGGCAGGATACGCAAACGCCAAATTGTCGTCGAAGAAGAATTAGCGAGGCGTCAAGAGCAAGAACTGGATTCCAGCCTGCGCTGGAATGACGGCTATTTTTATGTTTTCGTAAGCTTTTTGATTGGCGATTTCGGAATCGAAAAAACACGCGCGCGAGTCTCACGCAAACCCGTGCTGGCGCAAGAACTCCGCATCGACAATGCTGGCGTGATCCGGCAAATCGGCCGGCACGCTGTGCAATCGCTCGACATAACGCGCGATCAGGTCGACCTCGAGATTGACCGCCGAACCCACGCGTAAGGCATGGAACGTGGTCTGCTCCTGCGTGTGCGGAATCAGGTTGACGCCGAAACGCGATCCCTGCACATCGTTCACGGTCAGGCTGACGCCTTCGATGCAGATCGAACCTTTCGCCGCGATGTAGCGCGCAATTTCCTGTGGCGCTTCGAACGTCCAGCGCTGCGAGCGTCCATCGGCATGCACCGCAATCACCTTGCCGACGCCATCGACATGCCCCGACACGAGATGACCACCGAGCCGGTCGGCCAGGCGCAAGGCTTTTTCGAGATTCACCGCGGCACCCGATGCGAGCGCGCCAAGCGTCGTGCAAGCCAATGTTTCGTTCGAGACATCGGCCGCGAACGTCGCTGCATCGAGCGCGACCACGGTCAAGCACACGCCCGATACCGCAATGCTGTCGCCGAGGCGCACATCGGAAAAATCCAGCGCGGGCGCGTGGATGCTGAGGCGCAAATCGCCACCGCGCGGTTCGGTGCGCGTGATGCGCCCCAAGGTTTGGATGATACCGGTGAACATACGAAGAAACTCTAGGAATTCGGACGAAGCAACAGACGCATATCGGGGCCGAATTGACGTTGTTCAAGCGTGCGCCACGTGCTGCGGTCACCGATCGCTTGCAATTCCGGCAAAACCAGCAGCGGCCGCGCGCTGTCGCCGAGCAGGCACGGCGCAATATACAGCAACAGCTCGTCGACCAGATTGGCGGCGATCAATGCGCCGCTGAGCGTTGGGCCGGCTTCGACATGCAGCTCGTTGATATCGCGCGCGGCGAGATCTTGCAGCAGCGCAGGCAGAGAGAGTCGGCCATCGTCGGTGCGAACGATTCGATGATATTCGACGCTCGATCGATTTGCTGAAACCGATGTCGCCAATTGCGCCGGCGTCGCATCGTGATAAACCAGAGTTGGCGCGCCGCCATCGAACAAATGATTCGTTATCGATACCCGCAAATCGCTGTCGAGCAACACGCGCAACGGTGTTTGAAACGGCGTCGTATCGGGCAAACGCACGGTCAAGCGCGGGTTATCGGCGAGGGCCGTGCCGCTGCCGGTGAGTATCGCCGAAGACTGCGCACGCCAAAGCTGCACATCGGCGCGCGCGGCCTCGCCGGTGATCCATTGCGACTGGCCGTTGGCGAGCGCGGTGCGCCCGTCCAGGCTCATCGCGAGCTTGATACGCAGCCACGGTCGACGGCGCTGGATGCGCGAGAAAAATCCGCGATTGAGTTCGTACGCTTGCTCGCGCAACAAGCCGATATCGACCGTGATTCCGGCGTCGCGCAAGCGGGCGATGCCACGTCCGGCGACTTCTGCAAACGGATCGTCAATGGCGATCACCACACGCGCTACACCCGCGGCAAACAACGCGTCCGCACACGGCGGCGTGCGGCCGTGATGCGCGCACGGTTCGAGCGTGACATACGCGGTGGCACCACGCGCACGTTCACCCGCTTCGCGCAACGCCAACACTTCCGCATGCGCTTCACCGGCGCGCCGATGCCAGCCGCTGCCGACGATTTCATCGCCATGCGCAATCACACACCCGACGCGCGGATTCGGCGCTGTCGTATACAAACCGTGCTCGGCCAGGCGCAACGCGTGCGCCATGTGTTTATGATCGAGGGCGCTGAACACGGCTATATCGCTATCGAAACAACGCGCGATTTAATGCCCGGCGAAACGACCGCCGCAACCCTTGTCGACCCACAAACCGTCGCGGTCGAGTCCCCAGTTGTCGCCTTCGACACAACGCGTGCCTGACAATTGCTCGATCAAACGCGCGCGGCGCCAGCTGACATCACAACGCGCAAAGGCATAACCGCTGCTGCGGCATTCGACGACTTCTTCGCGCGAACGATCATTGCGGTCGTCGCGACGGTCGCGGTCACGGTCGCGATCGGAATTACGGTCGTCGCGATCATCGCGATCGCGCCCTCGGCCCGAATCCTGGCCGCGACTGTCGGCAAATATGCCGGCGCAGCCTTCGGACACCCAGATCGCACCGTTATCGCGGTTGTAACCCCAGTTTTTGTTGACCACACACTCGGTATCGGAAAGCTGTTGCACGAGCTGCGGATGACGGAACGGTGCTTCGCATTCGTTGTACTTGTAGCCGCTCGATCGGCACTCGATGCTGTCGTCGTCATGCCGCGCGTGCGCGGGCACCGCCAAGCTCAATGTTGCAACCACGAAAACCGCCATTACCGCACGCAAAAACATAGCTTTCCCCTCAAGATTTGCGAAGTTGAATATCCCCGAACGGATAGTGTCGTTTGCCCGGCATAGCGTCAACCGCACGATGCCGGACTTGCGAAAATCCGTTCGCCCTGCGCGACTTTTTTTGTCGCCATGTCCGGCACATTCGCAGAATGATTTCTGCGCCGCCGGACCATGCTGCGATCTTGTCGTCAGCTGTCTGAACGCTTGCCGACAAAAATCACCGATGCGGGTTTTCCGTTGTTCGGATGTAGCGGTTCGTTCAGCTCGATCAGTTCGAAACCGTGCGCGACAAACAGCTTCAGCCACGACGCCAGCGTGCGGAAATACCACGGTGCCGGATCGATGAAATCGCCGCTGAATCCGGCCCACGAACCGACACGCCAGCCATCGATATAAGGCAAATCGCCACAGGCTTGCAGCGGATGGACGGTCTGCACGATGAACACACCGTGCGCATTCAACAGCCGTGGCAGGGCGGCAAATAATTGCGCCACTACATCCTCGCCGAGCAGCGAGAAATTCGCCACGATCAGGTCGAAGCGCTCGTGCAATTTTCCGGCAGCGATGTCTTCGTACGACATCACTTCGAAACGACCGCCAGCGTCACGCGCCTGTTCGATCAACGCCGGCACGGCATCAACACCGAGCACGTGTTTGCCACGCGCCATGAGCTCGCGAGCGAGCCAGCCTTCGCCACAACCGAGGTCGAGTATGGACGTCGGCTCGTGCCGGAGTACGGCGTCGATGATCGCCCGATTGGTGACGAGGGTGCGACTCTCGATCTGTCCCGCGCGGATCGCCTCGCCCCACGCATTGGCGTTGGTGTTCCAGCAATCGACGATTTTCTCGTCGCTGAGCGGTGCCGCGGACATGCGCCGGATCAGGCTTTGCGCGTGATGTTTTGCATATTGCCGAGCAAGGGCAATTGCAGGCCTTCGATCTCGGGCAGATCGCGTTCGAGTTTTTCGATTTCCTCGCGGAACGCCTGCACGTCCTCGAAACGCCGATACACCGAAGCGAAGCGCACGTAGGCGACTTGATCGAGGCGTTTGAGTTCGTCCATCACCCATTCGCCGACGCGGCGCGACGGCACTTCGCGCTCGTTCACGCCGCGCAACTGGCGCACCACTTCGCGCAACACATTATCGACTGCATCGCTGCTGACCGGGCGTTTTTGCAGCGCGCGCTCCAATCCGATACGCAGCTTGCGCTCGTCGAAGGCCTCACGCCGACCGTCGCTTTTCACCAGCGCCGGCAACTTTATTTCGGCGGTCTCGAAGGTGTTGAATCGCTCGCTGCATTTTTCGCATTCACGCCGCCGGCGAATTGTCGCGCCGTCTTCGGAAACGCGCGAGTCGATCACGCGCGTGTCTTCGTGCTGGCAGAAGGGGCAGTGCATCAGGCCTCTAACTCGCGATCGACAATCGCGCGGTACGATGTCGGTTCGATCTCAATCAATAGCCGAGCAAGATCATACTTCCCAGTTGCCACCGCCGTTGCCGCCAACGCCACCGCACACTTCTCGTCGGGCCAATTTTCTACAGCAGCTTTTGCGGCCAGCGCGGGCAAATCGGCAATCGCTTTACGGTATGCAAAATCCAATTCTGTTGGAACCTGCAGCCCTTTCTCCAGTCGAGCTAGTTCGATGCAAACCGGAAGTTGAAAATAGTTGAAGTCCGCCCTCACCGGATCGATATGCAAGGCCGCGATAATGTGCGGTACAGCCGCAAATGATGCGCTGTAGACATCGTCCTGATGGCATAGCGCACTCCATAACGAAAACCACGGTTCATCGCGGTACGACTGCGTACGTGGAAACTCTTTCAACTGTGCGAGTAGCGCAGGAATCCCCTCAGCACTGCCGTATGCAGTCTTTAATTCGCTCCAATATGAGCTATCCAAGTCCAACATAGGCTGCGACGGTTCCACTGCTTTATCCGTAAACCGGAAACTTGCGGCATTGCGCCGTTACAGCGTCGCGCACCTTGGCGATTACCGACTCGTCAGCGGTCGCATCGAGCACGTCGCAGATCCAGTTCGTCAGCTCGATGCAATCGGCTTCGAGATAACCGCGCGTGGTCACCGCCGGTGTGCCAATACGCAGGCCGGACGTGATGAATGGCGAGCGCGGATCGTTCGGCACGGCGTTCTTGTTGACCGTGATATGCGCTTTGCCGAGCGCGGCTTCGGCATCTTTTCCAGTAATGTCGCGACCGATCATGTCGATCAGCATCAGGTGATTTTCGGTGCCACCGGACACGATCTTGTAACCGCGTTCGATAAAGGTTTTCGCCATCGCCTTGGCGTTCTTCACGACTTGCTGCTGGTAGGTCTTGAACGCGGGTTCGAGCGCTTCCTTGAACGCCACGGCCTTGGCCGCGATGACGTGCATGAGCGGGCCGCCCTGGATACCGGGGAACACGATCGATTGCAGTTTTTTCTCAAGCTCCTCGCTCGCGTTGGCGACGATGAAGCCGCCGCGCGGGCCGCGCAAGGTCTTGTGCGTGGTCGAGGTGACGATATGCGCATGCGGCACCGGATTCGGATACACGCCGGCGGCGACCAGGCCGGCGACGTGCGCCATGTCGACGAACAGATACGCACCGACCTTGTCGGCGATCGCGCGGAAACGCGCCCAGTCCATCAGCTGCGAATACGCGCTGAATCCGCCGACCAGCATTTTCGGTTTGTGCTCGATAGCGAGACGCTCGACCTCGTCGTAATCGACCAGGCCGTGCTCGTTGACGCCGTACTGCACGGCGTGAAACAGCTTGCCGGAAATATTCACCTTGGCGCCGTGCGTGAGATGGCCGCCGTGGGCGAGGCTCATGCCGAGGATCGTGTCGCCAGGCTGCAGCAACGCCAGATACACCGCCTGATTCGCCTGCGAACCCGAATGCGGCTGCACATTCGCATACGTCGCGCCGAACAATTGCTTGAGCCGTGCAATCGCAAGTTTCTCGGCCACATCGACGTATTCGCAACCGCCGTAATAGCGTTTGCCCGGATAACCTTCGGCGTATTTGTTGGTCAGCACGCTGCCTTGCGCTTCCATCACGCGCGGGCTGGCGTAGTTTTCCGAGGCGATCAGCTCGACATGATCTTCCTGGCGCTGGCGTTCGTCGGTGATGGCCTTGGCCAGTTCGTCGTCATATCCGTCAATACGCATATCGGCAGCAAACATCGTGAATTCCTCGGCAAA
>JANXUW010000125.1 GCA_025351985.1 Pseudolysobacter sp. | reverse complement strand
TGTATCATCAACTAGACCGCCGTCCGGTAGATTTTCTAGAGATTCCGATAATCGGTGTCCGCTGTCTTCACGTCGCGCCCTCTTGGCCGTCCCTGCATATTTCGCCGTCAGAATCCTTGACGCTGCCTTCGCGAAAAGTGTTTTTTAATTGCGGTCAATGATCGCGGCCGTGCTTTAAAGTTCTGACGGATACCGTCGTCATTCCGCGCGAAGCTAATCCCGTCCCATGCCCTCAGTGTGTTCGGTTACCTCGCAATTTGTCGCTTCTTGGGATCCTTCGTCAGGCGAACTGCCCGTGCGGAGCAACCGTTGTGTGGAGCGGCGTGACGAAGAAGCCATCGAACAGCCGGTAACACCTGACAACCCAGTCGATGCAATGCGAACTCACTTGAACGCAACAAGAGACAGAGGGCCTTGAGACCTTCACACCATAGACTGGATCTATGAAAACCCAAGAAACAATATATTCCCAACAAAATTGCTTTCTCCTTCAAACTACGATGAACTAACAGAGGACATTTCATGAACACCGCGACCGTGTCGGAATATCAGCGCCTCGTCTACGCGAGCCGCGCTACCTTCAAACCCATCGGCAACGGTACCGGCATCGATCCAGAGATTGCGCGCATCCTGATGCAGTCACGACGCAACAATCCGGCTAACGGTCTGGTCGGGGCGCTTTACTATGCGGATGGCTACTTTTTTCAGTGTCTGGAAGGTAGGGTCGCAGCGATCGAGCAACTTTACGCACGGCTGCACCACGACCCCCGTCACACAGATCTGAAGATACTCGGACGGCAAGCCATTTCCGCCCCGTCCTTCTCCACCTGGGCAATGAAGTTCGTGCCGAACGCCAAGGAAGTAAGCGCGCTGCTGGCGCGCCATAATCGTAAGGTGTTTGATCCTTCCACGTTTGACACAGCGACGATTCGCGAGCTGGTCGAGCTGCTGCTGCATGGCAGCAATGTCACCACGGTTGCCACAAGCCCGGAAGCACTAGCGGTGCGGATCAAGCGTAACGAACTCATGACCTGGGCCGCGCTGACGCTGTCAGTGGTTGCGCTCCTGTTGGCGGTTTTCATTTGAGTCTGTGTGCAGATTCGGGCAAGGTGTCTGTATCGGATGCGAACGTGTACAGCGGCGCGATGGCGGTTAGCTGCCGCTCGCAAATGTCGCCTTCGGGTCGAAAGCTCGCTTCGCGCTGGGTGATCAATTCCACCAGCACGCTGATCATGGTCGGCCGGAACCATTATCAGGGGGTTCAGCCGAGATACGTGTAAAAACTGATCACGGAAACCGAAAATAGTCTTTTCTTCCGTTGCTTAGCGGATAAATTCGCTGATTTAGACCGTAAGGGGCAAGTCGCCCTCGTACGGATCAGGAATGGCGCCGGCCTCGATCCGTACGAGGGTGATCTGTCGCTTGCAACGTAGCCGGGCAAATTTTATAAGGCAAACATCTGATTCCTAGACATTTTAAAAGGTCTGTGGGGCATTTTTACACGCACCTCGGCTGAACCCCGCCAAGCGCCTGAATGCGAACAAGGACAGCGAACGCAAGGCGCGCAATCACCGGCTCATTCTGCAAGGCCTGCTACTCGACTTCGCGGAAATTCAGACCTGGGATCGGGCCGAGCTGCTGGGCGCACGGGTGAGCATGGCCGCGGCCACGACGATCACCGCCGAGAAACGCGCCGACTGGAAAAAGGTCGGGGCGAAGCGGCTTGCGGAGAAAGAACCGAAGCCGATCTAGCGGCCCCGCTCCTCGGCATGGCGCCGCTCATGCGTGCCATCGGTGGGGCCGATGACGCGTTGAATCCCCCTTCAGCCCACGGTTGGCCGCTACTCGAACCCGTTCCTGAATAGGATGTCGTTTGGCACCACTTCGCGGATGCGGTTGTTGCCGGTATCCGCAAGGTACAGGTGGCCCGCCGCATCGGCGGCTACGCCAAAAGGATTGCTAATCGCCGCGCTCGTTGCCGCCCCGCCGTCGCCGGAGTAGCCCTGGGTACCGTTTCCGGCCACCGTCGTGATGATGCCGTTCGTGTCTATCTTGCGGATTCGGTAGTTGCCGGTATCTGCAATGTACAGGTTGCCCGCCGCATCGGCGGCTACACCAGAATTGCTAATCGCCGCGCTCGTTGCCGCCCCGCCGTCGCCGGAGTAGCCGCCGGTACCGTTTCCGGCCACCGTCGTGATGATGCCGTTCGGCACTACCTTGCGGATGCGGTGGTTGTTGGTATCCGCAATGTACAGGTTGCCCGCCGCATCGGCGG
>JANXUW010000102.1 GCA_025351985.1 Pseudolysobacter sp. | reverse complement strand
TGCAGGATGCCGCCCTCGGCTTCCGGTCCGAAATCGATCGCCGCCGGTTTGTAGGTGTTGCGGTAATCGGCGAACACCGTCAGTTTGTCCGCGCCACTTTCCCACAGCGCGTAACTCGCACCGAGTATGCCGGCGAGGCGGCTCTTGCTTTGCTTGTCGGCATTCGCATCCGGCGGTGTACCGGGTTCAGCATGACGATCAATCACCTGACCATCGCGCGATTCATGCGTATCGTTGAACCGCAATCCGGCGACAAGGTCCCAGCGCGATGTCGGCTTCCAGTCGATCTGCGTGTACACGCCACCGAAATTGCGACGGTCACGCAACTGGGTCGATTCATCGATTTCGAGCTGATGCGAATTCGGCGCATTGGCTCCGTTCGGCAAAACGCCGTACTCGAAATTGTCGCTGTTCTGCCGACCGTTGCCATACAACCAGTCGAGGCCAACCGTCCACGTCAACTCCGGCGCCGGATGCATGGCGATGTAGGAATCGAAATACGCATCGGTGAGTTTGACCGTCTGGCGGAATCCATCCGCGTTGTGGGTCACGCCATCGTCGGCGAAATCCTCGCGCAGAAAACCGCGCGTATTCTTGCCTTCGGAATGATCGAGCGAAAGCGTCGTCACCCATTCGCCGATGCCGATATTCCGGTTCAAGCCGGCATTCAACTGCACGCGATTCTGATCCTGCCGCGCATCGGTCGGATTGATGTTGGCATCCAGCGGAAAACGCGGTGTGAGCCGGCCATCCTCGACCGGATGCGGGCTGTACGGATCCTGGTGCACGGTGGTCGCATCCAGATCGAAATGCAGCTTGCCAAGATCGCTGTCGCCGGCCAGGCGATAGAGCACATGCGCGCGATCCACGCCCGAGCGATCCTGCGTGAAATCCTGGGTTGAAACATTGGCGCTGATCGATTGCTTGAACGTGCCCCAGTTGCTGAGGTTGGTGCTGATCGAGGCGATGCCGGTGTTACGCGTTCCCACGCCGATCGTGGCGCGCGATGGTGTTTCGCCGGCAGCGTAATGAATGATCTGGATCACGCCGACGAATGAGGTTGCGCCATACATCACGGGCGCCGCACCTCGCAGCACTTCGATGCGTTCGACGTTGGTCAAATCGAGCGTGGCAAGCGCCGGATTGAATGTGCCGCCGGAAGGAATGCCATCGACCACCAGCAGGAATGCATCGAACTCCCGCAACCCCCACAGGCCCGGCACCGACGCGGCCGGGCCGGCATCACCGCCCGGTGCGATATCGACGCCTGCGACAAGGCTTAATGCGGTGCGCAGATCGACCGCGCCGCGCGCGCGCAACTCGTCGCCGCTGATCACCGTAATCATCGCCGGCGTCTGTTCGACCGGTTCGGGCACCTTGGATGTCGTCACCTCGACCGCGGCGAGCGTTGAACCCGCGTTGCTGTCGGGCGCGGCATGCAAGCCAGGAGAAGCGATGGCGAGCGCAATGAGCGCCGCAAGTGGATGCAGCCGTATCGAATGAAACATGAGTTTTCCCCGGATAGTGCCAGCTTGGCGCCGCAAACTTTAGGCCAAAATGCCGCCGCGCATAACATCCCAAAGGCTTACATGAAATCAGCCTTGAGACTCATTCCGTGAATGCAGCGCGGTTTGCGGAATCTCTGCCGGTGAGTTGTGCGCCCGCAAGAATAAGTTGCATTCCAGAGAATGGCGATTTGCGAGATCGCGCATTCAAAAGCGGGGCGATTTGCTACAACACAGGCGACGATGGTCGTATATGATCACGTCAGCTCCATACCGATCTGATCCGACTCTGGGAGAAAGTCATGCAAGCGAATGACGTTCCGATGAAAACCGCTGCGGGGCACCGGGAGATCGGGCAGCGCGCGCACAAGCTGTCGCCACGCTCGCGCTCGATGCTGATCATGATCCACGGCGACCAGACCATCGCCGAGATTTCTCACAGCCTGCGCTCGCTCGGCGATACCGCAGCGATATTCAGCGAACTGGCGGGCCTCGGCCTGATCGTCGCAGAACCTGCGGATACTCAGGTGCATGCCGCGGGCGCCGGCAATGTCGCGGCCAACGACATCGTGCCGGTGCAACAACAGGCCAAGCAGTTGCTCAACGAATCGGCGGTGGCCGCACTGGGTTTGCTCGGCAGCTTCAGCGCATTTCGTTTTACGCTGAAGCTGGAGCACTGTTATTCGGCGGACGAATTGCGCGCGATCATTCCCGAATATCGCCGCATCGTCGGCAAGGCCAAGGGCGAGGAATTTGCCAACGCCGTGATCCGCCGTGTCGGTGCCCTGCTCGCCCATGCCTGAGCACTGCGGGCGAGCGGTCATTTGTATCATCAGCCCTTGCTGATCTCGGCAATCACGTTTTCGATACTGAGTTTGACGCGCACGATTTTCTCGGCAGTCCACGGCCCGCGATGCAGCTTGAGCGCATGCCGCAAGGTATGCAGAACTTCGCGAATCGCATTCGGCGCCGCTTCACCTGCCATCGCCTTGGCGGTCACGTCGAGTCGTGCCGATACGCCTTCGGCAGCTTCGCGATTCGCTTCCAGAAATGCCTCGCCCTCGGGCGTGATCGCATACAGCTTCTTGCTGCCTTCGGTGGTTTCGATGCGCGCGTAACCCTGGTCTTCGAGCAGGGTCAGGGTCGGGTAGATCGTGCCCGGACTCGGCGAATAATTGCCGCCGAACATGTCTTCAATCGCGCGGATGAGTTCATAACCGTGGCGTGGCTGCACCGCGATCAGGGTCAGGATCAGCAGTTTCAAATCGCCCGGCCCGAACATGCGGCCCATGCCGCCGTGCCGTCCGCCGCGCCCGTCATCGCGCCCGCCGCGACCGAAAAATCCGCCGCCACCCTCGCCAAATCCGGCGAAACGACCGCCGCGTCCAATGCAATCGTGCCGTTCGTGGGCGGCGTGATGATCATGATGGTGGTGCCGACCGAACCAGTGATGGATGTTCATGATATTGCCTCCGTAAGTTACGTTAAGTGTTACTTACGATATATCTTACAAAACACCTCGTCAAGCATTGGGTCGCGATTGCCGCTGCGTTATCGGCGCCGAAACTGACTCGACAATACGGCATCGAGTCAGTCATGCCTTGCCTTCGCCACACGAATATTCGTGCAGCGCAAGGCCCCATCGGAATCAGCAGCAGCAGTTTCGAGTTATTGCTTGACCAGTTCGACGCGGCGATTCTTGGCGCGCCCCGTATCGCTATCGTTACTGGCGACCGGCGCCGCGCTACCCATGCCTTGCGCGAACAGTCGATCGGCGGCGATGCCGTATTGCGCCTGCAAAACAGCCGCGACTGCATCGGCGCGCTTTTTCGACAGCTCGATGTTATGCGCCGCCGCGCCCTGATTGTCGGTATGGCCGACCACCATCAGCTTGAGTGCGGGATCGCCTTTGAGCAATGCGGCAATCTCATCGACCTGCGGCTTCGATTCCGGCTTGAGCTCGGCTTTGTCGAGATCGAAATAGATGCCGTACAACGCGATCTTGCCGGTCGCATTGATGCTTTGCGCGAGTTCGCTGGCCTTGACCGCCACCATTTTTT
>JANXUW010000046.1 GCA_025351985.1 Pseudolysobacter sp. | reverse complement strand
ATTGCGCACGGTGCCGAGATCATGCGCGGTACTGCAAACCCGACGACGCTCGGCGTGATTGCGCTCGATCCACATCGGCTTGAAATCCATCTCGATCGACCGGCGCCGCTACTCGATCTGCTCGCGCTACCAATCGCGTTTCCGGTGTATCTGCCTGCGGTGGCGCGTTATGGCGCGCAACACGCACGCCCGGGAAACCTGGTCGGCAATGGCGCTTATGTGTTGACCGGGTGGACGCCACAGGCATCGTTGAGCCTGCAAAAGAATCCGCAGTTTCATGATGCTGCGGCGGTCCATTTTTCGCGCATCAACTACATCGTCACCGAAGATGCGGTGAGCGAACTCAAGCGCTTTCGTGCGGGCGATATCGATCTGACCGAAACGCTGCCGCCGCAATCGTTATCCGCATTGCGTGCGGAGTTCGGCGAAACATTGCATATCGATCCGTATCTCGGCAGTTTCTATTTCGGTTTTAATCTCACGCGTGCGCCGCTACAGAACAATCTTGCGCTGCGCGAAGCGCTGGCGCTGAGCATCGATCGCGACATTCTCACGCGTTACATCAGCGGCCTCGGTGAGCAGCCGGCGTATGGCCTGGTGCCGACGAGCATGCGCGATTATCAAGCGCAATCGATGGCAGCCCGCATGCAAACACAAACACAACGCGAAAGTCTTGCGCAACAACGTTTTGCCGAGGCCGGTTACTCGACCGCGCAGCCGTTGAATATCGAGATCCGCTACAACACCTCGACGCTGCATCGAAAACTCGCGCTGGCGGTTGCCGCGATGTGGCGCAAGCTGCCCGGGCTGCATGTGACGCTGCGCAATCAGGAGTGGAAGGTGTTTGTGCAGGAACGTCGCCAGCGTGCGATCACGCAGGTATTTCGCGCCGGCTGGATCGCCGACTACAACGATGCGCTGAGTTTTCTCGACGGCTACGCCAGCGACAACGCGCTCAACAACAGCGGTTACAACAACGCCGAATTCGACGCACTCCTCGCGACCGCACGCCAGTTGCCGATCGGCCTGCAACGCGGCGAATTGTTGCAGCAGGCCGAAGCAAAATTGCTGCACGATCAGGCGCTGCTGCCGATCTATTTCTACACGTCGAAGCATCTGCTTCGCGTCGGCATCACCGGCTTTACCGCGAATCCGCTCGATCATCATGCATCGCGCTGGTTAAGCGAAGACGCGGCGGTGCAAACGCGCAACGCGGCAACACCATGATGCGCAAACTGGCGTTGCGTCTGTGCGGTGCTGCGCTGACGTTGTGGCTGCTCGTGACCTTGTGTTTTGTGTTGCTGCACGCAGCACCGGGCGGCCCGTTCGATGCAGAAAAATCCGCGCCGCCCGAAGTTGTCGCGCACCTCGCCGCGCTGTATCACCTCGATCAACCGCTGTGGCGACAATATCTGGATTACCTCGCGCAACTCGCGCACGGCGATCTCGGGCCGTCGTTTCAATATCCGGACTTCAGCGTCAACGAACTGGTCGCGCAAGGTCTGCCGGTGTCGTGCCTGACCGGCGGCCTGGCGTTGCTGCTCGCGCTGCTGATCGGCGTGCCGCTCGGCACGATCGCGGCACTACGTCATCAACATCTGAGCGATCGTTTGCTCATGGCAACAGCGAGTGTGAGCCAAGCGTTGCCGAAGTTCGTGATCGCGCCTTTGCTGATTTTATTGTTCGCGGTGAAACTGCATTGGCTGCCTGCGGGCGGCTGGTCGAGCGCTGATGGCAACAGCGGCAACTGGCGATATGTGGTTTTGCCGGTGATCGCGCTGGCGCTGCCGAATCTCGCGTATTGCGCACGGCTGATGCGCGCGAGCCTGATCGAGGTATTGCAATCGGATTATCTACGTGCAGCACGATCGCGCGGTTTCGGCGAGGCGCGATTATTGTTCGTGCACGCGTTCAAGCCCGCATTGTTGCCGCTGATCGGCTGGCTCAGCCCGGCGCTGATCGCGGTAGTCACCGGTTCGGCCGTGGTTGAGCAGATTTTCGGCATTCCGGGCATTGGCCGTTATTTCGTGCAAGGCGCGTTGAACCGCGATTACACGCTCGTGCTCGGCGTCGTGCTGGTTGCCGGCGCGATGGTAATCGCGGTGAATGTGCTGGTGGATGGATTGCGCCTGTGGCTCGACCCGCGCCAGCGCGAGTGAGCTAATTGCTGCACATCCAGTATCCCTTGCCATCAAACA
>JANXUW010000171.1 GCA_025351985.1 Pseudolysobacter sp. | reverse complement strand
GCGCGCTTCAGCGTCGCGTGGACTGGACTGCATGGGACGGCACCATGAACAGTGGGCCAGTAACAAGCTGGGTTAATGTCACCCCAGTCAACGATCCGCCGGTTGTGACCGCTGGCGCGACGCTGAACTACACCGAGAATCAGGCGGCAACCGCGATCGATAACACCATCACGGTTGCCGATCCGGACAACACCACGCTGGCGGGTGGCAGCGTCAGCATCACCGGCAACTTCACCAGTGGCCAGGATGTGCTCGGGTTCGTCAACGCCAATGGGATCAGCGGCAGCTTCAATGCAGCTACCGGCGTACTCACGTTGAACGGTAGCGCCACGTTGGCCAACTATCAGCTGGCCTTGCGCAGCGTCACCTACAGCAATACCTCGGAAAATCCAGCCGCTGCGTCGCGTACCGTGAGCTGGGTCGTCAGTGATGGCGCCGCTGCCAGCGCTGCAGTGACCAGCGCGATAACGGTCACACCAGTCAACGATCCGCCGGTCGTCGTTGCGGGCGCCGCAGTCACCTACACGGAAGCCAATCCGCCGCTGGTGCTGGATGCCGGCATCGCTGTCAGCGATGTCGACAATACCAACCTTGCGGGCGCGACGATTGCTATCACCGCCAATTTCAATAGCGCGCAGGACGTGCTCGGTTTCGTCAACGCCAACGGCATCACCGGCAGCTTCAATAGCGGCACGGGCGTCCTCACATTGAGCGGTAGCGCCACGGTCGCGAATTATCAGACGGCGCTTGCCAGCGTGACCTACAACAACACCTCGCAAAATCCGACTTCGCCAACGCGTACGATCAGCTGGACCGCCAACGATGGCAGCGCGACGAGCGCCGTCGTCACGAGCACGGTCGCGATCATCTCGATCAATAGCGCGCCGGCATTCACCAAGGGTGCGGATCAAACCTCGTTTGAAGATGCCGGTGCAAAAACGATCAATGGCTGGGCGACGGCAATCAACGATGGTGACGGCGGCGGGCAGGTGCTCACCTTCCAGATCACCGGCAATACCAACGCCGCGTTGTTCAGCGTTGCACCGGCCGTTTCATCGACCGGTGTATTGACCTACACCTCGGCAGCCAATGCCAACGGCACAGCGACGATCACGCTGGTGCTCGAGGATGATGGCGGCACAGCGAATGGTGGCGTCGATACCAGCGCGCCGCAAACCTTCGTCATCAACGTTACCGCCGTCAATGATGCGCCAAGTTTCACCAAGGGCGCCGATCAGAGCGTGCTCGAAGATGCCGGTGCGCAGACGGTCAACGGCTGGGCGACAGCGATCTCGGCAGGACCTGCCGACGAGTCCGGCCAAACACTGGCGTTCAATGTCACCGGCAATACCAATGCGGCCTTGTTCAGCGTCGCGCCGGCCGTGTCGTCAACGGGCGTGTTGACCTACACCAGCGCAACGAACACCTTCGGTAGCGCGACCATTACGCTTAACTTGCAGGATAACGGCGGCACCGCCAATGGCGGCGTCGATACCAGCGCAGCACAAACCTTCGTCATCAACGTCGCCAACGTCAACCACGCGCCGAGCTTCACCAAGGGCGCCGACCAAACCGCATTGGAAGACGCCGGTGCACAGACGCTAGCGAACTGGGCCACGGCGATTTCGGCCGGTCCCGGCGAAGGCGCGCAGACCGTGACATTCAACGTGACCGGCAATACCAATGCCGCTCTGTTCAGTACGGCGCCCGCAGTATCGCCGGCCGGCACGCTCACCTATACAACGGCGGCGAACGCCAACGGCACGGCAACGATTACCTTGGTGCTCAAGGACAACGGCGGCATCACCAACGGTGGCGTCGATACCAGCGCAGCGCAAACTTTTGTCATCAACGTTACCGCCGTCAACGACGCGCCAAGTTT
The DNA here is from genome assembly GCA_025351985.1 of Pseudolysobacter sp. Classification (GTDB taxonomy): domain Bacteria; phylum Pseudomonadota; class Gammaproteobacteria; order Xanthomonadales; family Rhodanobacteraceae; genus Pseudolysobacter. The sequence goes on along the minus strand of JANXUW010000171.1, from coordinate 814 downwards.
TACCAAGGGCGCCGACCAGACCGTGCTCGAAGATGCCGGTGCACAGACAGTTAACGGCTGGGTGACAGCGATCTCGCCAGGGCCTGCCGACGAAGCAGCGCAAACCGTCACCTTCAATATCACCGGCAATACCAATGCGGCCTTGTTCAGCGTCGCTCCGGCAGTGTCGGCGACGGGTGTATTGACTTACACGCCGGCAGCTAACGCCAACGGTGCGGCAACCATTTCGCTGGTCGCCAAGGACAATGGCGGCACCGCCAACGGCGGTGTGGATACCTCGGTGGCGCAGAGCTTCGTCATCAACGTCACTTCCGTCAACGATGCACCGAGCTTCACCAAGGGCGCCGATCAGACCAAGCTGGAAGATGCTGGCGCGCAAACCGTAGCGAACTGGGCCACGGCGATTTCGGCAGGGCCGAACGAGGCTGCGCAGACCGTGGCGTTCAACGTTACCGGCAACACCAACCCGGCCTTGTTCAGTGCAGGTCCGGCCGTCTCGCCCGCCGGTACTCTGACCTACACCTCGGCGCCGAATGCGAACGGTGCGGCAACGATCACGCTCACACTTCAGGACAACGGCGGTACCGCGAACGGTGGCGTCGATACCAGCCCAGCGCAAACGTTTGTCATCAACATCACCGCTGTCAACGATGCGCCGAGCTTCACCAAGGGCGCCGATCAGACCGTGCTCGAAGACGCCGGTGCGCAAACCGTGAATCCGTGGGCGACGGCGATATCACCGGGCGGCGGTGCTGATGAAGCGGGGCAGACGCTCACCTTCAACGTGACCGGAAATACCAACGCGGCCTTGTTC
>JANXUW010000754.1 GCA_025351985.1 Pseudolysobacter sp. | reverse complement strand
ATGCAATCCGGCGCGGTCGAATGGCGCACGCCGTTCTGCCAGCCGCCGAGTTGCGCGACGATGTAGTCCGCCGGTAATCCGACCAGTGCCGGAATGCCGGGTTCCAGACCGGTGAGATCGGCGCCGTGGCATGCGCTGCACGCCGGCACGCCCGCCGCCACATCGCCGTGTCGCACCAGTTGTTCGGCGCGCGCCTGCATCGCCGCACTCAGCGATGTTGCTGCATTGTCGGCAGCGCGCACGCGCGGCGATTGTGCGGCGTAGTAATCGGCGATATCGCGCATGTAGGCATCGTCGAGGTATTGCACCAGCGACACCATTTGCGGATAAACGCGCCGGCCGTCGCGAAAGCCCTGTAACTGGTCGAACAGATAACCCGCAGGTTTGCCGGCGAGGTGCGGATAATATTCTGCGCCGCGTTTGCCTTCGCCGCGCTCGCCGTGACAGGCGGCACACGCGGCAAGGCGATCATGCAGGTCCGGTGTTTGCGCTGACGCGCCAGTGGAAAGGAGGGTGAGAAAGAGCGCGTAGAGCGGTGCGAATATGCGATGCATGATCGCGTCAATATATCATCGCGGTTATGCATCGCATATTCGCGTGCTTGCGACTTATTGTCGCAATCGTCAGCGTCGATCGAACCCCGCTCGGAAGGTATCGTTGGGCATGCCAGCCTAAGCGCGGTGCAGCAACGATCCGATCAGAAATGAATATTGCCGTTTTCGCCGAGCAGGCCTACCACGCCGATGATGATCAGATAAATCGCGACGATGAAGTTCAGCAGGCGCGGCACGATCAGGATCAGGATGCCGGCGATCAGCGAGATGATCGGGGCGAGACTCAGGTGGATATTCATGGCGATACTCCTCAAGTGGGTTGGCGCGAAAGTTTCAGGAACAGCACGAAGCGACGTCGATCGTATTACTCGAGCGCAGTCAATATGACGCCGGTGTCGAGCACCTTGTATTTGCCGTCTTCGGTATCGACCACGAGCAATCCGGTCGACGTAAACAACTCCGGCGGCCGCGGAATGGTCTCACGTTCGGCCTCGCCCGAAAATTCGATTTCTCCGACACGCACGATAATGTCGTAGCTGTTGCCGTCGTCGCCGAGTGCGCGAAATTCACCTCTTACTGGCATGCAATACTCCTTCGTTCGGATGATGAAAAGTAGAGTTGTTATACCTTGCGTGGTCGCGAACATGCCGTGAAAATTTGAACACATATGTATCCAAACGAATTCTCGTTCATGCGCCGTTGCGTTACGCAAATCCAGCGCGCAGCCGACGCGGCCGCAGCCAATCCGTGCCGCGAATGAATCGAATTCACACCGATGCTTCGATCGAATTGACACGCTGTCGACGTGCGTTGATCAATGCTAAATGTCTTCTCCCAGGAATCACCCATGAAGCTGCGCCATTATCTTGCTGTCCTCGCACTGCTCACGGTGTTGCTGCTCGTATCCTGCATCACTCAAGGAAATCGCGACGTGCCGCAACTTACCTCCACCGCAAAAATCGATCTGCAACGGTACATGGGCGCATGGCACGTCATCGCGAATGTGCCGTATTTCGCCGAGAACGGCAAAGTCGCCACACGTGATGTCTACACGCTCAACGAGAAGGGCGAGGTCGAAACCACTTATGTTTATCGCAAGGCGTTTGGCGAGCCGGAAAAAACCGCCGGTTCGCTCGGTATCGTGCAGCCGAACAGCGACAATCGTTATTGGGTGATCCGTTTTTTCTGGCTGTTTCGCGCCGACTACCTGATTCTCGAAACCGCGCCGGATTATTCATGGGCGCTTATCGGCCAGCCGAGCCGCAAGCTGGGCTGGGTGTTTTCACGCGATGCCGCAATGGACGATAAAAAGTATGCCGAGTTGCTCGAAAAATTCCGCAGCTACGGTTATGAATCCGATCGATTCAAGCGCGTGCCGCAGTTTGCGGAACAGGTTGGCAAACCAGGATTTCAGTAAGCAGAATTTAGCGCGCCGAATAATTTCCGGCCTCGATCTGCCGCGAGCAAGGTCGCGAATGTCACAGTCCAGAACGATCTTGCGTATTACCGGTTAACACTCACACCGGAGTTACGCATGCGCTGTTTTTATCTGTTTCTGGTTTGCGTTTTTTCGCCTTGGCTTATCGCTCAGGCGGCGGAACATGCTGAATGCAAAGGTACGATTAACGGCTTGGTCGACATTCACGCGATTGCCTGGTTGAGCATGCCAAATGGCAATATCAATGTGATCTACCAGTCGAACAACCAGTCAGGCGTATGTGGTAGTGCGGCCTGCATAGGAATTTATCGCGCGGATGTGACGTGTGTGAGTCCGGCCAACCCGTTCACCGTAAGATCGCTCGGATGGACTTCTGTCATCGCGGCGGCGGCTGACAGTCGCGGTCGCATCGTCGTGATTGGCAGCGTTGCTGATCCGGGAAGCAATGGCAGCGACTTTGCCATCGCGCGATTTCTGGGAGATGGTAGCGACGACTTGAGCTTTGCCGGCAATGGTCATACCACCGTGAACTTCGGTTTAGGCCAAAACAACA